>NZ_DATMGA010000044.1:0-33534 GCF_035555955.1 Eoetvoesiella sp.
CCCAAAACGGGCGCCTGCGGCAGCGTGCTGGATGTGTCCGCCAGCCCGTTCAATCACCAGACCGTGGTGCGGGCCGGCCTGCTGGAGCAAGAGTGCGGCGAACTGCTGCGCCGGTTTTTCCGCGAGCGCCGGCTCAGCGCAAAGCGCCTGAAGGCGCCGGCGTCCGGCGAACCGCAAGAATGATCAGCGCCGCCACCACGCAGGCCGCTCCAGCGCCATATACGGCCGGGGTATAGGTGAGCAGTAGGGTGCGCGTCAGCCCCGCGCCATAGGCCGCGGCGGCGGCGCCCAGTTGGTGGGCCGCGAATATCCAGCCGAACAGCATTCCCGCCTGCTCCTTGCCGAAGGCGGCCGTGGCCAGCTTGACGGTGGGCGGCACGGTGGCGATCCAGTCCAGGCCATAGAAGGCGGCGAAGAACGTCAGGCCGTAGAAGGTGAATTCGGAATGGGGCAGCCAGAACAAGGACAGGCCGCGCAGGCCGTAGTACCAGAACAGCAGCTTGCGGTTGTCGTAGCGGTCGGACAGCCAGCCGGAGAAGATCGTGCCGAAGAAGTCGAAGGCGCCCATCATGGCCAGCACGGATGCCGCCGGCACCGCGGAAAGGCCGAAGTCGCCGCACAGTGCAATGAAGTGCGTCTGGATCAGCCCGCTGGTGCTCAGCCCGCAAATGAAGAAGGTGCCGGCCAGTATCCAGAACGTGAGGTTGCCGCGAACGGCGAACAGAACTCGTATGGGATCCAACAGCGACAGGCTGGGCTGGGCGGTGGAAGCGGCCGGGCTGGCTCCGCCTGCGCCGGCATTGCCCGTGGCTGTCGCGCTTGCGCCGTAAGGACGCTGCCCGATGTCCTCGGGGCGGTTGCGCACCAGGCAGAAGGCCAGCAGGGCCACGATGAGAGTAAGCCCCGCAATGGGAAAAATGGAGGATCGCCAGCCGTAGTTGTCGACCAGCCAGGCGGCAAGGGGCAGGAAGGCCAGCTGCCCCGTCGCGATGCTGGCCGTAAGGGTGCCGATGACCAGGCCGCGGTGGGTTTCGAACCAGCGGTTGGTGATGATGGTTCCCAGCACCAGCGCGGTCAGCCCGCTGGCGACGCCGAGCATGATGCCCCATAGCGCCACCAGATGCCAGAACGTGGTCATTTCGACGGCAAGCAGCATGCCGGCCGCCAGGAGGGTGAGCGCGGTCGACATGACGGCGCGCAGGCCGTAGCGATTGATGAAAATGGCGGCGAACGGCCCCAGCAGCCCGTACAGCAGAAAGCGCAGCGCCAGCGCCGAGGATATCTGTTCCGTGCTCCAGCCGTATTCCGCGCTGAGCGGCTTGAGCAGCACGCCCGGCAATCCCAGCGCGGCGGACGAGGTGAGCATGGTCAGGAAGGTGATGGCGGCCATGATCCACGCAAAGTGGACGTTGCGGCGGGACAGCCAAGAGGCGAAGGAAGACGCGAACATAGAGCGGATCGAAGAATCGTTGATGCGGCGTCAACTATACTTGTGCCTGCCTGAAAGAACCAGCCTTTTCGGCATTTCCCTTTCCGGCATTTCATTTCGGGCCTTTTCCCCTTTACGGACGTAACCATGACGCACGCGGCCACGCAGCACCAGCACGACCACTCCCATCACCACCATCATTCCGCGCCCAAGGGCATTTACCTGATCTCGCCATCCGGGGCGGTTGCCGATCCTTCCCGCATCGAGATGGCGCGCGAGCGGCTGGGCGAGCTGGGTTTCAGGACGGTGCTGGATCGCGCCGCGCTGGCCGTGCACGAACGTTTCGCGGGCACGGACAAGCAGCGCCTGGCGGGCATTGCCCGGTCGCTGACGCAAAAGCAGCCCATCGTCATGGCCACTCGCGGCGGCTACGGGCTCAGCCGCCTCCTGCCGTTCATCGATTGGCAGGCCGTGGCCGACAGCGGCAAGATCTTCATCGGCCAAAGCGACTTCACGGTATTCAACCTGGCCTTGCTGGCCAAGACGGGGGCGCCTAGCTATGCCGGTCCGACCGCCGTTTTCGACTTCGGCGTCAAGAAGGTGGACGAGCTCACGGCCGATCTGTTTCTTGAATGCATGCGCGGCGAGCTGGAAATCCTCGGCTTCGAGTCGCCCGGCTCCGACCCGGTGGATGCGCGCGGCATCTTGTGGGGCGGCAACCTGGCCATGGTGGCTTCCCTGGTGGGTACGCCCTACCTGCCCAAAATCAAGGGCGGCATCCTGTTCCTGGAAGACATTTCCGAGCATCCGTTCCGGATCGAGCGCATGCTGACCCAGCTGTGGCATGCCGGCGTGCTGGCCCGCCAGAAAGCCATTGTGCTGGGCCGGTTCACCGACTACCGTCTGGCCGCGCACGACAACGGCTTCGACATGCCCTCGGTCGTGCGCTGGCTCAGGGAACATGTGAAAGTGCCCGTGGTCACAGGCCTTCCGTACGGCCACGTCAAGGTCAAGGCCACCTTGCCGATAGGCAGGAAGGTGGGCATCGCCACCGAGGACGACATGGCGCATCTGGTGCTGGAAGAGCATCTGTAGTGCGTTGTCCGGTTGTTGACGGCGATAGCGCTGGCCAGGCGGGCCGATCCCGGCAAAGCACTCGGTACATCGAGCCTGGCTTGGTTTCCGCGGGCATCGTGCATGCCCGCGGGGCGTACTTGTCTTGAACCTTGTTAAACTAGCAGGTTATCCGGCCTTTTTTGAATCGATAGAAATTAAGTGATCTCCACCGCAAACCTCACCATCCAGTTCGGCCCCAAGCCGTTGTTTGAAAACGTCAGCGTCAAGTTCGGCGAAGGCAACCGCTATGGGCTCATCGGGGCCAATGGCTCCGGCAAGTCCACCTTCATGAAGATCATCGGGGGCGACCTGGAGGCCAGCGGCGGCAACGTTTCGCTCGACCCGGGCGTAAGGCTGGGCAAGCTGCGCCAGGATCAGTTCGCCTACGAAGACATCCGCGTGCTGGACGTGGTGCAGATGGGGCACGAGGAAATGTGGCAGGTGATGGCCGAGCGCGACGCCATCTATGCCAATCCCGACGCCACGGAAGAAGACTACATGCACGCGGCCAACCTGGAAGCCAAGTTCGCCGAGTACGACGGCTACACGGCCGAGTCGCGCGCCGGCGAGCTGCTGCTGGGCCTGGAGATTCCCGTGGAGCAGCATAACCTGCCCATGCGCGAAATCGCGCCCGGCTGGAAGCTGCGCGTCCTGCTGGCCCAGGCGCTGTTTTCCAATCCCGACGTCCTGCTGCTGGACGAGCCGACCAACAATCTGGACATCAACACCATACGCTGGCTGGAAGACGTGCTGAACGGCTACCAAAGCACCATGATCATCATCAGCCACGACCGGCATTTCCTGAACCAGGTGTGCACGCACATGGCCGATCTGGATTACCGTGAGCTGCGCATCTACCCGGGCAATTACGACGACTACATGATGGCGTCCACCCAGGCCCGCGAGCGCATTTCGGCGGTCAATGCCAAGGCCAAGGAGCGCGTGGCCGAGCTGCAGGATTTCGTGCGCCGCTTTGCGGCCAACAAGTCCAAGTCGCGCCAGGCCACGTCGCGGCTCAAGCAGATCGACCGCATCAAGGCCGAAACCATCGAGGTCAAGCCTTCTTCGCGCCAGAATCCCTATATCCGCTTCGAGCAGAACAAGGTCATGCACCGGCTGGCCGTCACCATTGAGGGTATTGCCAAGTCCTTCGACCACCCGGTCATCCATCCTTTTTCGGCCATGGTCGAGGCTGGCGAGAAAATCGCCATCATCGGCGCCAACGGGGTCGGCAAGACGACGCTGCTGCGCATGCTGGCGGGCGACCTTGCCGCCGACAAGGGCAGCGTCAAGTGGTCCGATAATGCCGATATCGGCTATATGGCCCAGGACGTTTCCGAACAGTTCCAGTCCGACAAGAACCTGTTCGACTGGCTGTCCGATTACCGCCAGCCGGGCGACGACGACCAGGCCATGCGTTCGGTGCTGGGCCGCCTGTTGTTCTCGGCCGACGACATCGTCAAGGCGGTCAAGGTGCTTTCGGGCGGTGAGAAAAACCGCATGAGCTTCGGCCGGCTGATGCTGGGCCGCCATAACGTGATGCTGCTGGACGAGCCCACCAACCACCTGGACATGGAGTCCATCGAATCGCTGCAGTATGCATTGGAAAAATACGAAGGCACGCTGGTCTTTGTTTCACACGATCGCGAGTTCGTGTCGGGGCTGGCCACGCGCATCATCGAAATCCTGCCCGACGGCAAGCTGATCGACTACATGGGCGGCTACGACGACTACCTGGCCTCCCGGGGCATCGAGGCCTGATCGGCAGGGCAATCGTTCCAGTTTCAATCGGCGCATGGCGCCGATTTTTCTTCGGGCCTGGCCTTTTATGCTGTATACGCTGACGGAACCCAGTACCTATCAGGAGGAAATCCGCAAGAGCCGCTTCCTGGCGGCGGCTGCGCCGGTACGCAGCGCCGACGAAGCCATGGGTTTTTTTGCCGCGCACGGGGTGGGCGAGGCGACGCACAATTGCTGGGCCTACCGCATCGGCAACGCCTACCGCTTCAACGACGACGGCGAACCGGGCGGCACGGCGGGCCGGCCTATTCTTCAGGCCATCGAAGGCCAGCAATGCGACCGCGTGGCGGTGCTGGTGGTGCGCTGGTTCGGCGGCGTCAAGCTGGGAACCGGCGGCCTGGTGCGCGCTTATGGCGGGGTGGCGGCGCAATGCCTGCGCCTGGCGGCCCGCGTCGAGGTGGTGGAAGAGGCGCGGCTATTGCTGCGTTGCGCGTTCGGCGAGATGGCGCTGGTGCAGTCGCGCCTGGCCGGCTTCGGCGCGCGCATCGAGGCCGAGGAATTCGACGGGCAGGGCGTGTGCTGGCGGTTGGCCGTGGCGCGCGGCCAGGTTGCCGCCCTGATCGAGATGTTCGTCAATGCGACGCGGGGGCGGGGGACGTACACCCTGGAGGGCGATCCGGAGGGGAACCGGACGAACGCAGCGCGCGGCTGAAGCGCAGCATGTCGAAGCAGCTCTCGACCATGTCGGCGGCCCGGGTTTCCATGTCGAAGCTCTGGGGCATGAACAGCCAATCGCCGATCAGACCAGTAATCATGGCGTGCATCAAGACCGCGGCCTGCCGCGGGTCGAGGCCGGCCGGCAACTGGCCCAGGGCGATGGCGCTGCGCAGGCTGCGTTCGATGTGCGTGCGGCCGTCCGCGCAGGCTTCCTGGTGGCGCTCTATCACGGAGCGCATTTCGTCGGTATATTCGCACTTGTTGAACAGGATTTCCAGCACCCGGCGGCGCTGCGGATTGCGCACGGTTTCGCGCAGGATCAGGGTGACTACCTTGTGCAGCGTGCCGATGGGATCGCTGTCGGGATCGTTGTCGCGGCATTTTTCGACCATGGTTTCCATGGGCAGGCGGATGCGGTCGAACATAGCGGTGAACAGATCGGCCTTGTTCTTGAAATGCCAATAAATGGCGCCGCGCGTAACGCCCGCCGCCTTGGCAATTTGCTCGAGCGAGGTCCGGGATACGCCGTTTTCATGGAATATGAGTTCGGCGGTGTCGAGGATCCGATGGCGGGTTTCGAGGGCTTCTTCTTTGGTGCGGCGAACCATTTCGTTTGTACCTGACGAATCCACGGCTTGACCCGGACGGCTGCGCCGGATTTGCCGGCTGGGGACCGATGGATTTCCTGCTTTACCTTCACGATTGAAGGTATATATAATGGCAGCCGCAGATCGGATGGACCGTGCCAGCTTGACTGGTATTCAGTATACCCGTCTTCATCGCCCGTCGCTTTGTATCCAATAACCCAGTCCTGGCATAGAGGTCGCTCCATGCGTGTTGGTCGGATTCCCCCGAAGGGGGCTTATTGCTTTTTTACCGCTGTGGCGCTGCTGGCGCTGGCCGGCTGCAAAAAAACGCAGCCGCCGCCCGACAAGCCCGTGGAGGTCGGCGTCGTCACGGTGCATCCGCAAAGCGTTGCAGTGACCACCGAACTGCCGGGCCGCACTTCGGCCTACCTGGTCGCCCAGGTGCGCGCGCGGGTCGACGGCATCGTTCAGCGCCGCGATTTCAAGGAAGGCAGCCAGGTCAAGGAAGGCCAGCGCCTTTATCAGATCGATCCCGCTCCCTACCGGGCGGCGCTGGACAGTGCAAAGGCCGCCTTGCTGAAGGCGCAGGCCAATCTTGCTTCCACATCCGCCCAGGCCGATCGGGACAAGGTGCTGGTGGCGGCCAATGCCATCAGCAAGCAGGACTACATCAATGCCGTCGCCGCGCAAAAGCAGGCCGCCGCCGACGTCGCGTCGGGCAAGGCCGCCGTCGAGATCGCGAAGATCAATCTTGGCTATACCAATGTTGCCTCGCCCATTACGGGAACCATCGGCCTGTCCAATGTGACGCCGGGCGCGTATGTGCAGGCAAGCGCCGCCACGCTGATGGCCACGGTCCAGCAGACCGACCCTATTTACGTGGACGTCACGCAATCGACGGTCGACCTGATGCGTTTGCGCCGCGAGCTGGCGAACGGCCAGTTGCAGGCCGCGGGCCCCAACGAGGCCAAGGTGCGGCTTGTGCTGGACGACGGGTCGGTTTATCCGCTCGAGGGCAAACTGGAGTTCGCCGACATCACGGTCGACCAGACGACGGGAAGCGTGAAGCTGCGCGCCGTGTTTCCCAATCCCAAACATATTCTGCTGCCCGGTTTGTTCGTGCGGGCCCGTTTGCACGAGGGCGTCAACGAGCATGCCATGCTGGTGCCGCAGATCGGCGTCACGCACGATGCCAAGGGGGCGCCCACGGCGCTTGTCGTGGGGGCAGGCAACAAGGTGGAATTGCGCACGCTGGTCGCAAGCCGCACCCAAGGGGCGGACTGGATCGTCGACGGCGGCTTGAATCCGGGCGAAAAAGTCATCGTCGCCGGAGTCCAGAAGGTGCGGCCCGGCTCGGTGGTCACGCCGGTCGAACAGCCGGCGGCCGTGGTGGCGCGGAGCGCCGAAGCGCCAGCGCTGCAAGCGCCATCCAATCCCGCATCCTCCGCCAAAGCGCAATAATCGGGGATCCGTTACATGGCCAATTTTTTCATTGATCGCCCTATCTTCGCCTGGGTGATCGCCATCGTCCTGATGCTGGCCGGCGCCTTGTCCATCACGACCTTGCCGGTTTCGCAATACCCGACGATCGCTCCGCCCGCGGTGCAGATACGCGCTACGTACTCCGGAGCTTCGGCCCAGACCGTCGAAGACACGGTCACGCAGGTGATCGAGCAGCAGATGAACGGACTGGATCACCTGCAGTACATGTCCTCGACCAGCGACGACTCGGGTACCGCCGTGATCACGCTCACCTTTGCCGCGGGCACCAATCCCGACGTGGCCCAGGTGCAGGTGCAGAACCAGCTTCAGTTGGCCTCGCCGCTTTTGCCCCAGGCCGTGCAGCAGGCCGGCGTCAAGGTTTCGAAATCGAGCAGCAGTTTCCTGATGGTGCTGGCGTTCATTTCCACCGACGGCAGCATGACGAAATACGATCTGGCGAACTACCTGGCCTCGCGCGTGCAGGATCCTGTCAGCCGGGTCAACGGGGTCGGCACGGTCAGCGTGTTCGGCACTCAGTACGCCATGCGCATCTGGCTCGATCCCGATAAATTGACTCGCGTGAACCTGACTCCGGTGGACGTGGTCACTGCGTTGCAAGGGCAGAACGTGCAGGTTCCGGCAGGGCAACTGGGCGGCGCGCCCGCCGTCAAGGGCCAGATGCTGACGGCGACGATCAGCGAGGCGACCTTGCTGCGCACGCCGGAGGAGTTCGGCAACGTGCTGCTCAAGGTCAATCCCGACGGCTCGCAGGTGCGCATCAAGGATGTGGCGCGGCTCGAGCTGGGCGGCGAGAACTACAATTTCGACACCAAATACAGCGGCGTGCCGGCCGCCGGCCTTGGCATACAACTGGCCACCGGCGCCAACGCCCTGCAGACCGCCAAGCTGGTGCGGGCCAGAGTCCAGGAGCTTTCCAAATACTTTCCCGCCGGCCTGGAGGTCAAGTATCCCTACGACACGACGCCGTTCGTGAAGCTTTCCATCGAGGAAGTGGTCAAGACGCTGCTTGAAGGCATCGTGCTGGTGTTCCTGGTGATGTACCTGTTCCTGCAGAACTTTCGCGCGACGCTCATTCCGACGATCGCCGTGCCGGTGGTGCTGCTGGGTACGTTCGGCACGATGGCGATGGTGGGTTTTTCCATCAATACCTTGTCGATGTTCGGGATGGTTCTGGCCATCGGCCTGCTGGTCGACGACGCCATTGTCGTGGTGGAGAACGTCGAGCGGGTGATGGCCGAGGAGGGGCTTTCGCCGCATGACGCCACGCGCAAGGCCATGGGGCAGATCACCGGAGCGCTGGTCGGGGTGGCGCTGGTTTTGTCGGCGGTGTTCGTACCGATGGCGTTTTCGGGAGGCTCGGTCGGCGCCATCTACCGGCAGTTCTCGCTGACCATCGTGGCGGCGATGATACTGTCGGTGCTGGTGGCGTTGATCCTCACGCCGGCGCTGTGCGCGACCATGCTCAAGCCCATTCCCAAGGGCCACCACATGGAGAAGACCGGTTTCTTCGGGTGGTTCAACCGCACGTTCGACAATGGCCGGGCCAAATATCATTCCGGCGTCGAACGCGTCATCAGGCGTCCGCGCCGGTGGCTGCTCTTGTATGCCCTGATGTTCCTGGTCATCGGTTTCCTGTTCATGCGCCTGCCCACGTCGTTCCTACCGGACGAAGACCAGGGTTCCATGCTGATCCAGGTGCAGACCCCGCCCGGCGCTACCCTGGAGCGCACGCAAAAGGTGCTCGACGACGTCAGCGATTATCTTCTCAATACCGAAAAGGAAGTGGTCGATTCCACCTTCGAGATCGTGGGCTTCAACTTCGCGGGGCGCGGCCAGAATTCGGGCCTGGTGTTCGTGCGCCTCAAGGACTGGGACGAGCGCGCGGCAGCCAAGGACAAAGTGCAGGCGCTTATCGGACGGATCTTCGCGCATTTTTCGACGTATAAGAATGCGGTGATCATTCCCATCAATCCGCCTCCCATACCCGAGCTCGGCACGGCCTCGGGCTTCGACTTCGAACTGGAAGACCGAGGGGGCCTGGGCCATGACGCGCTGATGGCCGCGCGCAATCAGTTGCTGGCGGAGGCGGCCCAAAGCCCCGTGCTGACGCGCGTGCGCCCCAACGGTCTGGACGACCAGCCGCAGTTCAGTGTCCAGATCGATCGGGAAAAGGCCAGCGCGCTGGGCGTGGCGCTGCCTGCCATCGACCAGACCTTCTCCATTGCCTGGGCCTCTTCCTACGTCAACAACTTCCTCGATACCGACAACCGCATCAAGCGCGTGTACGTTCAGGCGGATGCGCCTTTCCGCATGAATCCGGAAGACCTGAACCACTGGTACGTGCGCAATATGCAGGGCAGCATGGTGCCGTTCTCGTCGTTCGCCACAGGCAAGTGGAGCTATGGGTCGCCCAAGCTCGAACGCTACAACGGCGTGTCGTCGATGGAAATCCAGGGCAGCCCGGCGCCCGGGCGAAGCACGGGCGATGCCATGGACGAGATCCAGAAAATCGCCAACAAGCTGCCCGCGGGCATCGGCTACGAATGGACCGGCATTTCCTTCCAGGAACGTTTGTCGGGTTCGCAAGCCCCCATCCTGTATGCGCTGTCCATACTCGTGGTGTTCCTGAGCCTGGCCGCCTTGTACGAAAGCTGGTCGATTCCATTCTCGGTCATCATGGTGGTGCCCCTGGGCATCATCGGCGCCATGCTGGCGGCGACGGGCCGAGGCTTGTCGAACGACGTGTACTTTCAGGTGGGGCTGTTGACCACGGTGGGGCTGTCGGCCAAAAACGCTATCCTGATCGTCGAGTTCGCCAAGGAGCTGCAGGCGCAGGGCATGACGGCGGTGGCGGCGGCAATGGAGGCGGCGCGCCTGCGGCTGCGGCCCATCCTGATGACGTCCATGGCCTTCATACTTGGCGTGCTGCCGCTGGCTATCAGCAATGGCGCGGGCTCAGCCAGCCAGCATGCCATCGGCACGGCCGTGATCGGCGGAATGGTGACCGCCACATTCCTGGCGATCTTCATGATCCCGATGTTCTTCGTCGTGATCCGCGAGAAATTCTCCAAGAAAAAGCCGGCGCATTCCGTGGCCGCCCCCGCGGCCCAGGCCGCAGCTGCCGGCGATGATTCGGTTACTGAAGGGCGTTGAGCATGCGTAAGTTTTCCTTGCCTTGGGTTCTTGCACTGGCGGCCAGCGCGGCCGGATGCTCCTTCGCGCCGGACTATCAAAGGCCGGCCTTGCCCGTTGCGGCGAGTTTCCCCGCCGGGGAGGCCTACCGGTACGGCGAACCTTCCCCCGGGACGCAGAACCAGCCGGCTCCCGACATCGGCTGGCGTGATTTCTTCGGCGATCCTCGTCTGCACAAGCTGATTGAACTGGCGCTTGCCAACAACCGCGACTTGCGGGTGTCCGCCCTGCGTGTGCAGGAAGCGGCGGCGCAATATCGCATTGTCCGCGCCGGCCTGTTTCCCACGGTCGATGCCAATGCCAGCCGCAGCCGGACGCGCACGCCGCTGGATCTGACGTCGTCGAGCCAGGCCATAAGCAATGTCTATTCGGTCGGCCTGGGCGCGGCGGCGTGGGAGCTGGATTTCTGGGGCCGCGTCCGCAGCCTCAAGAGCCAGGCCCTGGCCCAGTACCTGGCCACGGCCCAGGCCCGCAAGGCCGCGGAAATCTCGCTGGTTTCCCAGGTGGCGGACCAATACCTGGCCATGCTCGCCTACGACGAGCAGCTCGAGGTGACGCGCAAGACGCTGGCCGCCGCGCAAAGCTCCTACAAGCTGGCCAAGCTGCAGTTCGACGTGGGCGCGGGTTCGGAACTGGACTTGCGCGAAGCGCAGGGCGTCGTCGAGCAGGCCGAGGCCAATTTGTCGGTGCAGACGCGGCTGCGTGCCCAAGCGGAAAATGCGTTGGTCCTGGTGGTCGGAAGCGCCTTGCCGGACGACCTGCCCGCGCCCTTGGGGCTGGATGACCAGAGCATCCTGGCGGACATTCCCGCCGGCCTGCCGTCCGACTTGCTGACCCGGCGGCCCGACATCATCCAGGCCGAGGAAACGCTGCTTGCCGCCAATGCCAATATCGGCGCGGCGCGCGCGGCGTTCTTCCCCAAGATCAGCCTGACGGGCCAGTTCGGCACCGCCAGCCCCACGCTGGATGGCCTGTTCAAGTCGGGGTCGGCGGCCTGGTCGTTTGCTCCCCAGATTTCATTGCCCATTTTCGACGCGGGAAGCAACCTGGCCAATCTGGATATTGCGCACCTGGAGAAAAACGTGGCGATCGCGCAATACGAAAAAGCCATCCAGACGGCTTTTCGCGAAGTGTCGGACGGGTTGGCCGCCCGCGGCACCTACGACAGCCAGATCGATGCCCAGAAGCGCTTTGCCGCCTCGCAGCAGCGCAGGCTGGATCTGTCCAACCTGCTCTACAAGAACGGGGCCGCCAGCTACCTGACGGTGCTGACCGCGCAGAACGACCTGTATGCAGCGCAGCAGGCCTTGATTACGGCAAGAATGCAGCGCCTGACCAATCTGGTCGATCTGTACCAGTATTTGGGCGGAGGCTGGATCGAGCACACCGGCGATGCTCCAAGACCCGCCGACGCTCCCGCCCGGCCCGTGGTGGCCACGCATTGAGCCGTCAGTAGCTGGTGGTTTGCCCTGGATTGCTCCAGGGCTATCCAGCAAGCTGCATCGGCTGCGCAGCGTGGAAGCGCCGTCTTGCCACGGCCCGCCCCAGAGCGGGGGGGCCTCGTTTATTTTTTCTGTTCTTGCTCGATCTCGCTGTGCACCTGGGCCATGTCCAGGGCCTGCACCTGCGAGATCAGCTCGTCCAGCTGGGGCGCCGACAAGGCGCCGGCCTGGTTGAACAGCAGGACCTGCTCGCGAAACACCATGAGCGTGGGAATGGAGCGTATGCCCAGGCCGCCCGCCAGCTCTTCCTCTTCTTCGGTGTTGATCTTGCCGAAGACGATGTCGGGATGCTTTTCGGAGGCGGCCTCGAAGGTGGGCGCGAAGCTGCGGCACGGCCCGCACCAGGAAGCCCAGAAGTCTACGATCAGGGTCTTGCCGTCCTTGATGGCGTCCTGGAATGAATCTTTGTTCAGATTGATGGTGCTCATGGAGGATCCCGAAAAAAAAGCGGCCCGCTTCGGCCGCTTTGGGTGGTGGGTTGTAGGGCCTGTTAACAGGCCCTAGTGTACTGGTTTCTTGCGACCCGGGTGGATGATCAGCCTGGGAAGAAGGCGTATTTGATGACGAAAAGCACGGCGACGATGAGGGTCGCCATATGGATGTCGCGGAACTTGCCGGTGATGGCCTTGAGCACGACGTAGCTGATGAAGCCGAAAGCCAGGCCGTTGGCGATGGAATAGGTGAACGGCATGATGATGGCGGCGAGGGCGGCCGGGGCGGCTTCGGTGACGTCGCTCCAGTCGATGTCGGCGACTTCGCGCAGCATGAGGCCGGCGACGTAAAGCAGCGCGGGAGCTGTGGCGTAGCCGGGAACGGCGCCCGCCAGCGGGGAGAAGAACAGGGCCAGCAGGAACAGGACGGCGATGACCAGCGCGGTGAGCCCGGTGCGTCCGCCCGCCTGCACGCCCGATGCGCTTTCGATGTAGGCGGTCGTGCTGCTGGTGCCCAGGAAGGAGCCGGCCACGATGGCGGTGCTGTCCGCCAGCAGGGCGCGGCCCAGGCGGTTGGGCTTGCCTTCGGGGATGAGCCCGGCGCGCTTGGCCACGCCGATCATGGTGCCGGTGGCGTCGAAGACTTCAACCAGCACGAACACCAGAATGACATGCAGGAAGCCGGTGTGCAGGGCGCCCATGATGTCCAGCTGGAAGAAGGTGGGGGCCAGGCTGGGCGGCATGGCGAACACGCCGTGGAACTGGTTGTTGCCGGTGATCATGGACAGCACGGTGATGATGATGATGCCCAGCAGAATGGCGCCGCGCACCTTGAGCGCGTCGAGCGCGGCGATGATGAAGAAGCCCAGGATGGCGAACAGCGTAGGCGCCGCAGTGAGGTTGCCCAGGCCGACAATGGTGGCCTTGTTGGGGACGACGATGGCGGCCCCGTTGGGGCCCAGCGCGATGATGGCCAGGAACAGGCCGATACCGGCGGTGATGGCCGAGCGCAGCGACTTGGGTATGCCCGCGATCAGCCATGAGCGGATGCCGGTTACGGTCAGTATGACGAATACAAGGCCGGAGATGAAGACCGCGCCCAGGGCTTGCTGCCAGCTGTAGCCCATGGCCGCCACCACGGTGAAGGCGAAGAACGCGTTCAGGCCCATGCCCGGCGCCATGCCGATGGGCCAGTTGGCCACGAAGGCCATGATCAGCGTGCCCAGCGCCGCGGCGAGGCAGGTGGCGACGAAGACCGCGTTATGATCCATGCCCGTCGTCGATAGAATGGCTGGATTGACAAAGATGATGTAGGCCATGGTCAGGAAGGTGGTGAACCCGGCCAGAAGCTCCGTTCGAGCATTGGTGCCATGCTCTTTGAGTTTGAAAAATTGTTCCAGCATCTGTTTGTCTCCAGAGGTTAGACAGATTGTTTGTGATGATCGGCGTAACGATAGAATGAAGCCGTCTGCCATTCTAAGGCGATTTTGTGTCCGGATGTACACTTATGCACCATGATTATCATCGGTTTTGAAAGTTCCTGCGACGAAACAGGCGTCGCCCTGGTGTGCACGCAGCGCGGCCTGCTGGCTCATGCGCTGCACAGCCAGATCGCCATGCATCGGGAATATGGCGGGGTCGTGCCCGAACTCGCCTCGCGCGACCACATCCAACGCATCCTGCCTCTTACTGAAGCCACCCTGGGGCAGGCGGGAATTTCGATGGACGACATCGACGCCGTGGCCTATACAGCTGGTCCGGGGCTGGCCGGGGCGCTGCTGGTGGGCGCCAGCGTGGCGCAGGCCTTCGCCTGGGCGCGCGGCCTGCCCGCCATTCCCGTGCACCACCTCGAGGGCCATCTGCTGTCGCCCCTGCTGGCGCAGCCGCAGCCGCAATTTCCGTTCGTCGCCTTGCTGGTGTCGGGCGGACATACGCAATTGATGCGGGTCGACGGGGTGGGCAAATACGAACTGCTGGGCGAGACCCTGGACGACGCGGCGGGCGAGGCCTTCGACAAGACGGCGAAGCTCATGGGCCTGGGCTATCCGGGCGGCCCGGCTTTGTCGCGGTTGGCCGAACAGGGC
This sequence comes from Eoetvoesiella sp., assembly GCF_035555955.1. Lineage (NCBI taxonomy): Bacteria > Pseudomonadati > Pseudomonadota > Betaproteobacteria > Burkholderiales > Alcaligenaceae > Eoetvoesiella > Eoetvoesiella sp. The sequence continues at coordinate 14,302 of NZ_DATMGA010000044.1, forward strand.
GATGCGTCGCGCTACGACCTGCCCAGGCCGTTGCTGCATAGCCACGATCTGGACTTCAGCTTCAGCGGCTTGAAGACCGCCGTGCTGACGCGCCTGAAAAACCTGGAAAAGGAAGGCGGCGCATTGAGCGACGCTCAACGGGCGGATCTGGCGGCGGGCACCGAGGCGGTCATCGTGGACGTCCTGGCGTTCAAGGCCGTCAAGGCCATGAAGCAGACGCGCCTGAAGCGCCTGGTCGTGGCTGGAGGCGTGGGCGCCAACCGGCATTTGCGTGCGCGCCTGGTCGAGAGCATGGCGAAGCTGGGCGGCGAGGTGTTTTTTCCGCCGCTTGAGTTTTGCACCGACAACGGCGCCATGATCGCCTTCGCGGCCGCGCAGCGCGTGAACGCGGGACTGGTCGATTTGACCGACGACAGCCATGCTTTCACGGTAAAGCCGCGCTGGGACCTGCAGGACGTTTGCGCATAGCGCCGCAGGCTGCGAATTTCGTCTTTTGCGCCGGGTGTCGTTCGGGCGCGCGGCAGCAAGCGGGGAAGGGCGGTTTGCGCGGGCGTATCAGCGCGGCCGGGTGCCTTGATGCCCGGTTTTTTTCGACCCGATGCGGGTTTCCTTGCCCTGCAGCAGGCGGGCGATATTGGCTTTGTGGCGAAAGCACAAAATCACGCAGATCACGACGATGGCGATGCACAGGACGGGGCTGAATTCCCAGGCGACGTTGCCGCCGAACAGATAGTACAGCGGGGTGAAGATGGCGGCCACGATGGCGGCCAGCGACGAGTAGCGGCTGGCGTAGGCCACGATGATCCAGGTGGCCACCGTGGCGACGGCCAGCCACGGCTGCAGGGCCAGCAGGATGCCCAGGGCCGTGGCCACCCCCTTGCCGCCCTTGAAGTTCAGGAAGACGGGGTACAAATGCCCCAGGAATACCGCCACGGCGCACAGGGCCACGGCGGCCAGGGGCAGGTCGGCGCGTTCGGCCAGGCGCTGGGCCAGCCATACCGCCAGCCAGCCCTTGGCGGCGTCGCCGCACAGGGTCAATGCCGCCGCCCATTTGTTTCCGCTGCGCAGCACGTTGGTGGCGCCGGGATTCCTGGACCCGAAAGTTCTCGGGTCTTGCAGCCCCATGCCGCGGCTGACCAGTACGGCGAACGGGACGGATCCGATCAGGTAAGCGCAGGCAACGGCGGCCAGCACCAGGCCGGACGAGAGTATTGACGACATGTAAGCGAGCTCCACAAAGATTCAGTGAGATTCTACCGTGAGGGTGGGCCAAATCGTAAAAACGAGCGGGTACAATTGGCTACGTTCAGTTGAATTCATGGAAGGGTAATGCGCATACTGGTGGCCAACGACGACGGGTACAACGCCCCGGGCATTGAAGCCCTGGCCGCGGCGCTCAAGGGGCTGGGCGAACTCACCGTGGTGGCGCCCGAAACCAATTGCAGCGGCGCCTCCAATTCGCTTACGCTTAATCGCCCCTTGTCCGTGCGCCAAGCCCCCAACGGCTTTTACTTCATCAACGGCACGCCTTCCGATTGCGTGCATATCGCGCTGACCGGCTTGCTGGATTTCCGCCCCGACCTGGTGGTCTCGGGCATCAACAACGGCGCCAACATGGGCGACGATACGCTTTATTCGGGAACCGTGGCGGCGGCCACCGAAGGCTATCTGTTCGGCATTCCCTCCATCGCGTTCTCGCTCATCAAAAAGGGCTGGGACCACCTGGACAGCGCCGCGCGGGTGGCGCGCCGGGTCGTCGAGCGCCAGCTTGCCCAGCCGCTGGATTCCTTGTTGCTCAACGTCAATATCCCGGCCGTGCCGTTCGAGGCGCTGCAGGGCATGGTGGTCACCCGCCTGGGCAAGCGCCATCCGTCCGAGCCCGTGGTCAAGAGCAGTACGCCCTATGGCGATCCGGTGTACTGGATCGGGCCGGTCGGCACAGTGTCCGATTCCGCCGCCGACACCGATTTCGGCGCCATCGAACAAAACCTGGTTTCCATCACGCCTTTGCGTCTCGACCTGACTCATTACGAACAGCTTCAAGATGTAAAAGTTTGGGCCGAATCGTTATGAACAAACCCGTAAATCGCCACCCGTTTCCGGGCACGCCCAAGCGCGTCGGCCGTGTCGGCGCGGGCCGGGGGTTTTCCGCCGCCAACAGCAATACACGCATTTCGCTTCCGGGGCGGACGCTGGACGTCAGCGCCTTCGCCGCGCCCGCCAGCCATGCCCGCCCGGGCAATCTGGGCCTCAATTCCGACCGTCTGCGCGCCCAAATGATCCAGCGCCTGCGCAACCAGGGCATCCAGGATGAGCGGGTGCTGGATGCCATGATGGCCGTGCCCAGGCATGTGTTCGTCGACGAGGGGCTGGCCAGCCGCGCGTACGAGGACGCTGCCTTGCCCATAGGCCAGGGGCAGACGATTTCCCAGCCATGGGTTGTTGCACGTATGATTTCGGCAATGTGCGAAAATCGCGTTCCGGTTAAAGTACTGGAAGTCGGGGCGGGCTGCGGCTACCAGGCCGCGGTTTTGGCCCAGTTCGTCAAAGAAGTGCATGCCGTCGAGCGCATACGCGGTCTTTACGAGCTGGCCCGCGGCCATTTGCGCGAGTTGAAACTGCAGGGCCGGGTTCGCCTTTCGTTCGGCGACGGCATGCTCGGCTTGCCAAACACCGCGCCGTTCGACGCCATCGTCGTGGCGGCGGCAGGCATTAAAATTCCCCAGGCGCTGCTGGATCAACTGGCGGTCGGGGGGCGGTTAATTGCACCGGAAGGAGGGGCGGCGCAGCGCTTGATACTTATCGAACGGACGGGGCCGGCCGCGTGGCATCGCGAAGAACTCGAATCCGTCCGCTTCGTTCCCCTCAGGGCCGGTACACAGTCATAAGTCAGGTTAGGAGAATCATATGCATGTTGGGACGTCTCGGTCTATCGTCGCGCAGGCGGATCATCGCACTGTGCGCAAGCCTCGGCGAGCTGCTCTCGTGGTTTCGGCGCTGGCCGTGGTCGTGCTGGCGGGTTGCGCCTCGCGCCAAACACGGGCCCCCGTCACCGACTTGTCGAACGGCAACCACCCGGCCGGAACCCAGTCCGCGTCGGGCACCTATGTCGTCAAGCCGGGAGACACGCTGTACAAGATAGCCCAGGAGCACAACGTCGATGTCGCCACACTGGTTCGCCTCAACGGCATCAGCGACCCCAGCCAGCTGAGGGTAGGCCAGACCCTGCGGCTGTCGGGGTCGTCCTCATCGGCCCAGTCCATGCCCGTCACGCCGGTCGCCAAGCCCGAACCCGCACCTTCGCCCGTCGAATCGGCGCCGGCGCGCGCCAGCGATGCTTCCGTCGTTTCATGGGGCTGGCCGGCCAACGGCAAGATCATCCAGGGGTTCAACTCGAACACCAAGGGCATAGACATTGCGGGCGCGGCGGGCGATCCGGTGCTGGCGGCCGCCTCGGGCAAGGTCATGTATGCCGGAAATGGCGTGCGCGGCCTGGGCAATCTCATCCTGCTGGGCCACGACAAGGGTTTCATCACTGCCTACGCGCATAACCAGAAGCTGCTGGTCAAGACGGGGCAGACGGTCAAGAAGGGCGCCAAAATCGCCACCATAGGCCAGACCGACACCACTTCGCCGCGGCTGCATTTCGAGATCCGCCGCAGTGGCACGCCGGTCAATCCCTTGTCCTACCTGCCGTCACGATGACCCCCTGCCTGGTTTTCGACCTGGAAACCATACCCGACGCAGCCGGGCTGCGCCGCTTGAACGACTACGATCCCGGCATGGACGACGTCCAGGTCATCGAAGCGGCCTTGCAGGCCCGGCGCGAGTCGCACGGCACCGATTTCCTGCCCCTGCACCTGCACAAGATCGCGGTGGTCGGCTGCGTGTTTCGCGACGACAACGGCTTCCGGGTGAAATGCCTGGGCCAGGCCGACGATCCCGAAGAGGCCCTCATCGCGGGTTTTTTCAAGACCATCGAGCGCTACACCCCCAGGCTGATCAGCTGGAACGGCTCGGGGTTCGACCTGCCCGTCCTGCACTATCGCAGCCTGATCCACGGTGTCCAGGCCCCGCGCTACTGGGACATGGGCGAAGACGACCGCGACTTCAAATACAACAACTACATCAGCCGCTACCATAACCGCCACATCGATCTCATGGATCTGCTGGCCAAGTACAACGGTCGCGCCAACGCGCCCCTGGACGACCTGGCCAAGCTGTGCGGCTTTCCCGGCAAGCTGGGCATGGACGGCAGCCAGGTCTGGAAGGCCTGGGCCGAAGGCCGCGCCGACGAGGTGCGTGCCTATTGCGAAACCGACGTCGTCAATACCTGGCTCGTGTATTGCCGCTTCCGGCTGCTCAAGGGCGAGCTGGATCCGGCCGGCTACGAGGCTGAAATACAGTTGGTGCGCAGCACGCTGCAGGCCAGCGATGCGCCGCACTGGAAAGAGTACATGGCGGCCTGGGACGCCGCGTAGCAAGATAGTCCGTTCCTATCCCTGTAATCGACTGAAAATAAATTACCATCGATGAAACAGATCGGAAACTGAAAGAGGGCAACAATGGGCTCACCTCTTTTTGAAAGGACTGAATCATGAAGACCAACATGAAATTCCCCCTGGTGCTCAAGGCTGCCGCACTGGCCGCCGCTATTTCGCTGCAAGGCGCCGCCATCGCGGCCCCGGCCGATGGCGCTTCCGCAACGGCGGCGACTGAGCAGGGCGCGGCATCCGCTCCGTCCGGCCACGCCAGGTTCCATCATGGGTCCAAGCATGCGCGCATGCCCATGCACCACGAAAAGGCCGCCCTGTGGGTGCCCGGCTATGGCCCGCTCAGCGCCGCCGGAGTCAAGGTGCTGAACCTCACCGAGTCCCAGTCCAAGCTGCTGTCCGAAGCGCAGGAGGCCCAGAAAGACGCGCGCAAGGCCCAATTCGAAGCCATGCGGGCCGAGCGCAAGGCGCGGTTCGAGCAGCTCAAGGCCGGCAAAATCGACCCTCATGCTGCCGCCAAGCAGTTCGAGGACGCGCACGGCAAGTCAGCCGAAGCCCGCAAGCAGGTTCAGGCCAAATGGTTTGCGGTATGGGATTCCCTGGATGCAACGCAAAAGCAGAAGGTCGCTACCCTGCTCGGCGAGCGCGCCGCCAAATGGGGTGATCACATGAAGCATCGCAAGGGCATGCCTGCGCCTCACGATGGCCAGCCCATGCGTCCCGCCCCCGACGACATGCCCGCGTAAAGACCGGCCTCCAGGGCGGCTTTTGCGATCTTGCGCCGGGTGCGGCAGCCACCGGCGCATGGGGCAAACCGGCGTTGCTCGGCATTGGCATAAAATCCCCACCTGACAGTTTCAATCGCATGGGTTTTTATGTCCGAAGTATTTCATATCGAATCGCTGGATCTCGAGGCGCGCGGCGTCGCCCGCCGCGACGGCAAGGTCGTGTTCGTCGAGGGCGCCTTGCCCGGCGAAAAAGTGCTTGCCGGCATTACGCGGCGCAAATCGTCGTTCGATGTCGCCCGGGCCGAGAAGGTCCTTGTGCCTTCCTCCCAGCGGGCGAAGCCTTTGTGTCCCAGCTTCGGCCTGTGCGGCGGATGCGCCATGCAGCATCTGGAACCTGCGGCCCAGGTGGCCATCAAGCAGCGCGTCCTGGAGGACGCGCTGGTGCATATCGGCAAGGTGGCGCCCGCCTGTATCTTGCCGCCCCTGCACGGGCCGACCTGGGGCTACCGCCATCGCGCCCGCCTGTCCGTGCGCTACGTGAATAAAAAGGGCACCGCCCTGGTGGGGTTTCGCGAGCGTCGCGGCAGCTATGTGGCCGACATGAAAGAATGCCTGGTGCTGCCGCCCCATGTGTCCGCCATGCTGGTGCCGTTGCGCGCGCTCATCGGCGCCTTGTCCGACCCGCGCAGCATCCCGCAGATAGAGGTCGCGGTGGGCGATGCCACCACGGTCCTGCTGCTGCGGCACATGGCGCCGCTGACGCCTGCCGATATTGATTTGCTCAAGATTTTCGGCCAGGAGCATGGCGTATCGTGGTGGCTGCAGCCCAAGGGGCCCGAGACGGTTCGGCCGCTTAGGGACGAGGACGCTGAAACGCTTTCCTATCTGCTGCCCGAATTCGGCTTGCGCATGCCGTACCGGCCCACCGACTTTACCCAGGTCAACCAAGCCATCAACCGGACCTTGATTTCCCGTGCCTTGTCGCTGCTGGGAATCGAACCCGATGATCGCGTGGCCGACCTGTTCTGCGGCCTGGGCAATTTCACCTTGCCGCTGGCCACGCGGACCCGCGCCGTGGTGGGCATCGAAGGCAGCAAGCTCTTGGTCGATCGGGCTCATGACGCGGCAAGGCAGAACGGCCTGGGCGAGCGCACCAGCTTTGCCGTGCTGAATCTGTTCGAGGTCGACGTTCAATGGCTGCGCGACCTGGGATATTTCGACCGGGTTCTCATCGATCCGCCGCGCGAGGGCGCCGAAGCGGTGGCGCGGGCGCTTGCCGCCCTGGCGCCTCGGGAGCGCCCCAAGCGCATTGTCTACGTATCGTGCAACCCGGCGACTCTGGCGCGTGATGCCGGCATCCTTGTCAACGAGGGCGGCTACCGCATGCAGGCGGCCGGCGCCATCAATATGTTTCCGCATACCGGCCACGTGGAGTCGATCGCCGTATTCGAATAGGGAAGGGGTCGCCCCTGTGAGCTCGCCGCCTGCGGGCGGCGGGGCGAGCTGATTTTGTCACCTCCGCGTCGAATTTTCTCGTTTCCTGATATTTCAGTTTCGAAAGTGTTGTCAAGGGAGTACAGCGAATGGCTGTGGCAGCCCGCATTTTCTCTTTGCTCAGAGAGTCAAAGGGTTTTCCCGAGTAGACGTTCTAGCCCAACAAAATTAATCTAAATTATCACTATTTGATATTTTAAGACTTCAAGGGCTGGCCATGAATAAAGACGTCGAGCCGGGTCGTTCCGGCACATTGCACAAAACACCCGCAAATCCCATCACCCCGCAGGACGTTGCCGATTTCCAGCGCGACGGCGTCGTATGCCTGCGCGGCATGCTGGACTCGGGCTGGTGCGACATGCTGCGCGATGCGTCGCTCGAGATGATGGACAGTGGCGCCGGCAGAGTGCGCGAGCCCAAGCTGCAAGAGGGCAAGGGCAGGTTCTATTCCAATGTGTATCTGTCGGATCTCGACGAGCGCTTCCGCCTGCTTCGCGAGGCATCGCCCGCGCCCGAAATCGCCGCCACGCTCATGGGCTGCGAAAGTGTGCGCTTCTACTACGATCAGTTGTTCATCAAGACTCCGGGCACGGCGGCGCCCACGCCCTGGCACAACGACCTGCCGTTCTGGCCGTTTGCCGGCAACGACCTGATCTCCATATGGATTGCGCTGACGCCGGTGTCGGCCAGGACCAGCGGCGTGCAGTATGTGGCCGGCTCGCACCGGTGGAACAAGATGTTCCGCGCCGTGACGCCGGACTACGACCCCCGCTTCCTGGATCCCGCCCTCGAGGAATGCCCCGACTACGGCTCGCCCGATACGCCTTCGGCGGGCAAGGTCTTGTCGTGGGACATGCAGCCGGGCGACGTCTTGTGCCACCATCCCCTGACCGTGCACGGCGCGTCGGGCAATGCTTCGGCCACGCAGACCCGAGTCGGCTTGTCCATCCGCTACCTGGGCAAGGACGTGCGCTGGGATCCCCGCGAGCACACCATGAAGCTGCGCCGCCCGCCCGAGGTGGCGCCTGGCGAATATCCCGAAGACGATGTGGCGTTTCCAACGGTATGGAGCCGACGGCAGGGGTTTTTGCAGCCGCAGGGGCAGGCTGCTCCGAAGTAACCGCTTGGTTCTTGAAAGCGGTTCGGGACGGGCGGGCGGCAATAGGCCGCCCAAGCTCCTAACGTCAGTCGCTTTCGGTCTGGTCCAGCACGCGCCGGGCTTCGGCCTTGACGCGCTCGGGGGCCGTGCCGCCCACGTGCTTGCGGGCCGCCACCGAGCCTTCCAGCGTGAGCACGCCGAAGATGTCCTGCTCGATGGATGGGTGGAAGGCCTGCAGTTCGGCGAGAGTCAGGTCGGCCAGGTCGCAGCCCTTTTCCTCGCAGTTACGCACCGCGTGGGCCACGGTTTCGTGCGCGTCGCGGAACGGCACGCCTTTTTTCACCAGGTAGTCGGCCAGGTCGGTGGCCGTGGCGAAGCCCTGCAGCGCAGCGGCGCGCATGGCTTCCGCCTTGACCTTGATGCCGCTTATCATGTCCACGAAGATGGTCAGGGTGTCTCGTACCGTGTCGGCCGAGTCGAACAAGCCTTCCTTGTCTTCCTGGTTGTCTTTGTTGTAGGCCAGGGGCTGGCCTTTCATGAGCGTGAGCAGGGCCATGAGGTGGCCATTGACGCGGCCGGTCTTGCCCCGGGCGAGCTCGGGCACGTCGGGGTTCTTTTTTTGCGGCATGATGGAGCTGCCGGTGCAGAAGCGGTCGGCCAGGTCGATGAAACCCACGCGCGGGCTCATCCACAGCACCAGTTCTTCGGAAAGGCGCGAGAAGTGCGTCATGACGAGTGCGGCGGCGGCGCAGAACTCGATGGCGAAATCGCGATCCGACACGGCGTCCAGCGAATTGCGGCAGACTTCGTCGAACCCCAGGGTTTTGGCGACGCGCTCGCGATCGATGGGGTACGAGGTGCCGGCCAGGGCGGCGGCGCCCAGCGGCAGGCGATTGACGCGCTTGCGGCAGTCGGCCAGGCGCTCGGCATCGCGGCCGAACATTTCGGCGTAGGCCAGCAGGTGGTGGCCGAAGGTGACCGGCTGGGCGACCTGCAGGTGCGTGAAGCCGGGCAGTATGGTGTCGGTGTGCTGCAGCGCCAACTGGGCCAGGGCGCGGCGCAACTGGCGCAGCAGGTCGATGATGACGTCGATTTCACCGCGCAGCCACAGGCGTATGTCGGTGGCGACCTGGTCGTTGCGCGAACGGCCCGTGTGCAGCCGCTTGCCGGCGTCGCCGATAAGTTCGACCAGGCGTTTTTCGATGTTCAGGTGGACGTCTTCCAGGTCGAGCGACCAGGTGAATTGCCCGGTGGCGATTTCTTCGAGGATCTGCGCCATGCCGCCTTCGATGGCGGCTTTGTCCTCGAGGCTGATGACGCCGACGGCGGCCAGCATGTCGGCATGCGCCAGCGAGCCCTGGATATCCACGCGCGCCATGCGCTGGTCGAAGCCGACCGACGCAGTGTAGCGCTTGACCAAGTCGGAGACCGGCTCGGAAAAGCGCGCCGACCAGGCCTGGGCTTTGTTGGCGAATTGGTTTTGTTCGGAGGGAGGGGTGTTTTTTGGCATAGTGGGAGAATTATAAAGGACGCGGCCGTGGCGGCGGGCCGGCCGAATAAGGTAAGGTTACGCTACGCAAATACACCGCAACAAACAATAAACAGTACATGGAAAATGCCAATTTCTTGATCGACTGGTTCGGCGACGGCTGGGTCAGCCGGAACATGCCCGATGCCGTCTGGGCCCAGGTCTTGCTGGGCCTGGCTGTCCTGGCCCTGCTGGTGATGATCAGTGGGTGGCTGGTCACCCGGGTGTTCGTCTCGATCGCCCGGCGCATGCTGACGGTAACGGGCCACGCCGACTGGTCGCAGGCCCTTACCCGGCGGCGGGTGTTCCGCAGCCTGAGCTACACCGTGCCGCTGCTGGTCATCATCACGAACATCGGGCTGCTGCCCATTGCCGACAAATACGCCAGCATCCTGCTGCGCCTGCTGATCTCCATCGCTCTGGTGTTCACTTTCATGGCCCTGGTGGGGGTGCTCAAGGCCTGGCAGGACACCTATTCATCCACCGCGCGCGGCCAGACGCGGTCCATCAAAGGATACCTGGAGCTGGGCAAGATCCTGCTTTGGGGTGTCTGCGCCATCCTGGTGTTTTCCACCCTGATAGACCGCTCCCCCATCCTGATGCTGTCGGGCCTGGGCGCCTTGTCGGCGGTGCTGCTGCTGGTGTTCAAGGACACGTTGCTGTCCCTGGTGGCCAGCACGCAGATGACCTCCAACGACATGCTGCGCATCGGCGACTGGATCGAAATGCCGCAGGCCAACGCCGACGGCTTCGTCATCGACATCGCCCTGCATACCGTCAAGGTGCAGAACTGGGACAAGACGGTCACCACCATTCCCACCTACAAGCTGTTTTCGGAAAGCTACCGCAACTGGCGGCACATGTTCGAGTCCGGCGGACGGCGCATCAAGCGTACGCTGCGGATCAACGCGGCTTCCGTGCGCTTCCTCAGCGACGACGAAGTGCGGGAGCTTTCCCGCTTCGCGCTGTTGCGCGATTACCTGGCCGAAAAAGAGCAGGACATCCAGGAAAGCAACAAGGCCCTGGGCCCGATCGCAGAGCAGGCCGTGAACCGCCGCCGGCTGACCAACATCGGCACCTTCCGGGCCTACGCCACGGCCTACGTCAAGCAGAACCGCGAGATCCGCCAGGACATGCTTCTGCTGGTGCGCATGATGGAGCCTGACGCACAGGGAATACCGATAGAACTGTATTGCTTCGCGGCCAACACCGCCTGGGTCGAGTACGAGCGCATCCAGGGCGACATCTTCGACCATTTGCTGGCCATCCTGCCGGAAATGTCGCTGCAGCTTTACCAGGCTCCCTCGGGGGCCGATTTCGCCCAGGCCTGGCGTGAGGCGCCGGCTATCGTGCGATAATTTCGGACTTGTTTCCTCATAAAGGCCCTAAATGATGGCGGTCAAGGTTGGGCTTGCCCAGATCAATACGGTGGTTGGCAATTTGCGCGCCAACGCGGCCAAGGTGGCCGAAGCGGCGCATTGGGCCAGGCAGAACGGGGCCGACATACTCCTGACGCCCGAGCTGACGCTTACCGGTTATCCGGCCGAAGACCTGCTGCTGCGGCCCGAGTTCATTCGCCGGCAAACCCTGGTGCTCGACCAGCTGTGCCGCGACCTGGCGCGATATCCGGGCCTGCACGTCGTGGTGGGGCATGTGCACGAGCAGGACGGGGCGCTGTACAACGCCGCTTCGGTGCTGCTCAACGGCCGGGTCGTATGCCGCTATTTCAAGCACGAACTGCCCGACTACGGCGTGTTCGACGAAAAGCGCTATTTCGAGGCGGGCAGCGAACCGGCGGTGTTCACCGTCAACGGCGTGGCTTTCGGCCTCAATATCTGCGAAGACGCCTGGCTGGCCGAAAGTCCTGCCCTGGCGGCCGGGCATGGCGCCCAGGCGCTGCTCATCCTCAATGCGTCGCCGTATAGCGTGGACAAGCAGGCCGAGCGGTTCGCACAGGTCGGGCGCAACGTCAGGGGATTGCCAAGCGTCTATCTGAACAAGGTGGGTGGGCAGGACGAACTGGTGTTCGACGGCGGCTCGTTCGTGCTGGACGGCGCCGGGCAGGTCGTGCAGCGCCTGCCGGTGTTCGAAGAGGCCATGGGCCTTGTCGCCTTCGATGCGCAGGGCGCGCCTGCGCCCTTGTATCCGGCCGCGGCGCCGGCATGGCCAGACAAGCTCGAGCAGGTATACAAGGCCCTGGTTCTCGCGCTGCGCGATTACCTGGGCAAGTCGGGTTTTTCCAGTGCCGTGCTGGGCTTGTCGGGCGGCATCGATTCGGCCCTGGTGCTGGCCGTGGCGGTGGATGCCATCGGCGCGCAAAACGTGCGCACGGTGATGATGCCTTCGCGCTACACCGCCGACATCTCCCTGGCCGATGCGCGCCAGATGGCCCAAGGCCTGGGCGTGCGCTACGACGAGATCGCCATCGGCGGCCTGGCCGATACCTTCGGCGAGGCGCTTGCTGCGCAATTCGCCGGGCTCGAGCCCGATGCCACCGAAGAGAACATCCAGGCCCGCGTGCGCGGCACGCTGTTGATGGCCATGTCCAACAAGTTCGGATCCCTGGTGATCACCACCGGCAACAAGTCCGAGCTGGCAACTGGCTACTGCACCTTGTACGGCGATATGGCAGGCGGCTTCGCGCTGCTCAAGGACGTGCCCAAGACCCTGGTCTACGACCTGGCCCGCTGGCGCAATCGCGAGGCCGTCGTCATCCCCGAACGCATCATCCAGCGCCCGCCGTCGGCCGAGCTGCGGCCCGACCAGACCGACCAGGACAGCCTGCCGCCCTACGACGTGCTGGACGCTATTATCGAGATGTACGTCGAAAAGAACGCGGCGATAAAAAGCATCGAAGAGGCGGGCTTCGATCGCGACGTCGTGGCGCAGGTCGTGCGCCTGATCCGCGTCAACGAATACAAGCGCCGGCAGGGCGCCATCGGCCCCAAGATCACGGCGCGGGCATTCGGGCGCGACTGGCGTTATCCCATCACCAACGGTTATCGCGAATAGACGCGCCGATCCGCATCAACCGACCCATGAAGAGACCATTATGAAATTGATTGCCGCAATCATCAAACCGTTCAAGCTGGACGAAGTCCGCGAAGCATTAGCTGAAATCGGGGTCAGCGGCCTGACCGTCACCGAAGTCAAGGGGTTTGGCCGCCAGAAGGGCCACACCGAACTGTATCGCGGCGCCGAGTACGTGGTGGATTTCCTGCCCAAGATCCGCGTCGAAGTGGTCGTGCCGGCCGCCATGGTCGAAGGCGCCATAGACGCCATCGTCAAGGCTGCCCACACGGGCAAGATCGGCGACGGCAAGATATTCGTCATGCCCGTCGAGCAGGCCATACGCATCCGCACGGGCGAAAGCGGCGTCGAGGCGCTTTAAGCTTACATGGCATTGCGGGCAACGATATTCAAGCTTGAGCTGCACATCGCGGACATGGTGCGCGGCTACTACGACAGCCACGCCCTGACCCTGGCGCGCCATCCGTCCGAAACGGACGAGCGCATGATGATGCGGGTCCTGGCCTTCAGCCTGCTGGCTGACGAGCACCTGGCCTTCACGCGCGGGCTGAGCACCACCGACGAGCCGGCGTTGTGGCGCAAGGACCTGACCGGTGCCGTTCTTGCCTGGGTCGAACTGGGCCATCCCGACGAGCGGCGCCTGCTGCAGGCCAGCGGCAAGGCCGATCAGGTGGTGGTATTCTGCTACGGAGGCCCGGCCAGCCAGGTGTGGTGGCAGGGCGCGCGGCAAGGCCTGGAGCGGATCCGCAATCTTTCCGTGTATTCGGTGCGGCCCGAGGCCGTGCGAGAGCTGGCCGGCCTGGCGCAGCGGAGCATGACCTTGCACGTCACCATCGAAGAGGGCATGGCCATGGTGTCGTCCGACAGCGGCAGCGTCATGGCCGAGATCGAGACCTGGCGCTAATTTAAGGAGAGACCAACCATGAAGCTGATTTCCATTCTGGCCGTGGCGGCAGCCATGGCGGCCATCGGGGCCACCGCAAGCGCCGAGGGGCGCCTGGACAAAATCAAGGCCAATGGCGAACTCACCCTGGGGTATCGCGACTCTTCCATTCCGTTCTCCTACCTGGACGACAACCAGAAGCCCATCGGCTATTCCATGGATATCTGCCACGGCATCGCCGCTGCCATCCAAAAGGACCTGCAACTGCCCAGCCTGAAAATCAAAGAGGTTCCCGTTACGTCGTCCACGCGCATACCGCTGGTCGCCAACGGCACGGTCGATCTGGCCTGCGGTTCCGCCACCAATAACGCCGATCGCCAGAAGCAGGTCAGCTTCGCGCCGACCACGTTCGTAACGGCCACGCGCTTTGCGTCCCTGAAAAAATCGGGCCTGAAGGATCTTGGCGACTTCCATGGCAAGACCGTGGTTTCCACCGCAGGCACCAGCAACCTGCGTTGGCTTACGCGGATCAACGCCGAGCAGAAGCTGGGCATGCGCATCATTCCGGCCAAAGACCATTCCCAGGCTTTCCTTACCGTTTCAAGCGGGCGGGCCGCCGCGTTCTTCATGGACGACGTCCTGCTGGCGGGCCTGGTGGCCAGTTCGAACAATCCCGACAGCTGGACAATCAGCGCAAAGGCCTATACGGTCGAGCCCTATGGCATCATCGAGCCCAAGGGCGACGAGGCCTTCAAGAAGGCGGTCGACGATGCGGTGAAGGCCATGATGAAGGACGGCACCATCGACAAGCTGTATGCCAAGTGGTTCACACAGCCTGTTCCCCCCAAGAACATCAACCTGAACTGGCCCATGACTCCGGAACTTAAAAAAGTCATCGCCAATCCCACCGATACGCCCGATCCCGCCCATTACGCGCAATAGCGCCGTGGGCGCGGGCAAAGCTCAGGCCGGCCGTGCATTTCGTATAAGTTTCATACAATACCGTCCATGGAAAAAATACGAATCTCGAAATTGATGGCCGAGCAAGGCCTGTGTTCGCGACGCGAGGCCGACAGCTATATCGAGCGGGGCTGGGTGCGGGTGGACGGGGCTGTGGTGTCGGAGCTGGGCAGCAAGGCCTACCCCAACCAGAAAATCACCCTGGACCGGCAGGCGCAGCGGCGCCAGACCGCGCGCGTGACCATCTTGTTGAACAAGCCCGTGGGCTATGTCTCGGGGCAGGCCGAGCAGGGCTATCGGCCCGCCGTGTCGCTCATTACCGCCCGCAGCCAGTATCGCGCGGACAAGGCGGCGCAGCGTTTCGACCCCGCGCATCTGCGCGGCCTGGCGCCGGCGGGGCGGCTGGACATCGACTCCCAGGGGCTGCTGGTGCTGACCCAGGACGGGCGCATTGCGCGCCAGCTCATCAACGACGATTCCGAAATCGAAAAGGAATACCTGGTGCGGGTCGAGGGCAAGATGGCCGGCAATGGCCTCAAGCTGCTCAACCACGGCCTGAGCCTGGACGGCAAGGTATTGCGGCCCGCGCACGTAAGCTGGCAGAACGAGGATCAGTTGCGCTTCATTCTGCAGGAAGGCAAGAAGCGCCAGATTCGCCGCATGTGCGAGCTGGTCGGCCTTAAAGTGGTCGGCCTGAAGCGCGTGCGCATGGGCCGCATCGTGCTGGGCGACCTGCCTCCCGGGCAGTGGCGCTACCTGCGCGATGGCGAACGGTTCATTTAGTCTTTCGCGGCGGGCTTGCCCACGCGCTTGATGTGCCGGTCTTTTTTCACCCGCTTTGCCACGGCCGGAGCTTCGGCCGAGGGCGATAGAGCCAGCGTGAACGAGGCGCGATCGTCCTGGGCCAGGGTTTTCGCCAGCCAGGGCATAGCTTCGTCCAGGGCCTTGTGCAGGGTCCAGGGCGGGTTGATGACGAACATGCCGCTGCCGTGCAGGCCAAGGCCGCCTTCGACCGGCTTGCGCACGGTCAGGGCCGCATCGATCCACTTCACATCCATGTTTTCCAGGGAGCGCACCATTTCGTGCGCCTCGCGCCGCTGCACCAATGGATACCAGATGGCATAGCAGCCGGTGGCAAAGCGCGACAGGCCGTCCTTGATGCTTTGCAGCACCGACCGGTAGTCGGCCTTGTCTTCGTACGAGGGGTCCATGATGACGATGCCGCGGCGCGGCAAGGGCGGCAGCAGGCCTTTCAGGCCGCGAAAGCCGTCGGCCTGGTGCAGGGTGGTCTGCTCGATGGCGCGCTCGCCTTGCTCGGCGAGATTGTCGCGCAGCACATCGATTTCGGTGGGATGCATCTCGAACAGATGCAGGCGGTCGGCGTCGCGCAGGGCGCGCAGGGCCAGCCAGGGCGAGCCGGGGTAGAAGTTGGCCACGCCGTCCGGATTGAAATGCTGGACGTCCAGCAGATAGCGTTCGACGAGGGGAGGCAGGGATTCGGCGGCCAGCAGGCGATCCAGCCCGTCGACGAACTCGCCGTTCTTGGCGGCCCATTCGCTGGTCAGGTCGTAGATGCCGGCTCCGGCATGGGTGTCGATGACCCAGTAGGGGGTGTCCTTGCGGTTGTAGTAATCCAGGATGTGCACCAAGATGGCGTGCTTGAGTACGTCGGCATGGTTGCCGGCGTGAAAGGCGTGTCGGTAGCTGAACAAACGGGGACCTTTTTGGTCGGGAATTTAAAAATCGGACTTGATGGCTTCAAGGGCGTCGACGAAGACGGCGTCGCAGCCCCAGTCGAGCAGCTCGCGTGCGCGCGATGGTTCGCTCACGGTCCAAGCTCCTATTTTATAGCCTTTGGCGTGCGCGTCGGCGATGGCCGCGCGGGTGGCATACGTCTGGTCGATGTTGACCGCAACGCATTGCAGGCGCCGTATGCGAGCCGGCCAGTCGCCGGGCGGCGGGCCGTCCAGCAGCAGGGCGCGCGGCAGCTCAGGCGCGGCCTGCCGCGCCGCCTCCAGGGCGGTTTCGGAAAACGAGGACAGCAAGGGCGGCCTGGCGGGATCGTTCCAAAGCGTGGCGGCGAGCCGGGCGACCTCGCGTCCCGTGTCGGCCTCGGCGCCTGGCGGGGGCTTGATCTCGATGTTGCTGTATATGCCGTTGGCCTGGGTGAAAGCCGCCACGGCGTACAGGGTGGGAATGGGTTCGCCGGCGTACCGGCTTGAATGCCAGCCGCCGAAGTCCAGCCTGGAAAGCTCGGCGAAGGTCAGGCCGCCGGCCTCGCCGTGTCCATTGGAGGTGCGGTCCACCAGGTCGTCGTGCAGCAGGACAGCCACGCCGTCGCGGCTGAGCCTGACGTCGAATTCGACCATGGTGTAGCCGCGCCGGGCGCCCGCCCGCATTGCCGCCAGCGTGTTTTCGGGGGCCGTCGTGCCGGCGCCCCGGTGGGCGATGAGCCTGGGGTAGGGCCAGGCGTGCGCGTTGCGGGTCATGGTTGGGCCTAGGTGGTGGTAAACTCACGGCATATTTTAAGCGTCACTCAGCACTTCCATGCCCAGGCGAACATGTTCGCCATTTTTTTAGCATGTGTTGCCTGATGTCCCGCCCGGCTGGCTTCGCGAACCAGGCAGGCGGAACATCAGTGCCTTCGGTAAATTCGCGAACCAGAGAGTCCTATTAATGTTCGATTTTATCCGCCACCATCAGCGTTTGATGCAATTGATACTGCTGGTATTGATTCTGCCTTCGTTCGCCCTGATCGGGGTCAGTGGCTACAGCACCTATGTGTCCGGCGACCACGATCTTGTAAAGGTCGGCAGTTCGGCCATTACCCTGAAGGAATTCGACCAGGCCAAGAGCAATCAATTGCAGCAATTGCAATCGCGGGCGGGGGCGTCGTTCGACCCGGCCATGCTGGACAACCCCGAGGCGCGCAAGGCCTTGCTGGACTCTCTGATCGATCGCCATGTGGTGGTGTCCTCGGCTATCAAGAATCATTTCAGCGTTTCCGACGCCGTGCTGCGCCAAACCATCGCCTCCATTCCCGATTTGCAGGTCGACGGCCGGTTTTCACCGGAACGGTACAGCCAGGTTCTGGCCTCCATGGGCGTAAGCAGCCGCGACTTCGAAGAAGGGCAGCGTTCCGAGCTGGCCCTGCAGCGCGTGCTTGGGCCGGTCTCGGCCACGGCCAGCCTGCCGGCGCCGGTCACGCAGTCCATCGAGCAGGCGCTCACCGCCCAGCGCACCCTGCGCCTGCGCACCTTTGCCGCCGACGATTTCAAGAAGGGCATTCAGGTAAGCGATGCCGACGTCAAGGCCTGGTACGACAAGAACCAGCAGAAACTCGAAATTCCCGAATACGTCTCGGCCCAGTACCTGCTGCTCAACGAGGCGGCCGCCATGCAGGGCCTGCCCGCGGTCAGCGATGCCGACATGCACAAGTATTACGAGCAGAACAAAAAGCGCTACGTGACGCCGGCCCGTGTGCAGCTTAGCCATATCCAGGTCAATCTGTCCGCCGATGCCACGGCCGATCAAAAGGCGGCGGCCCAGGCTCGCGCCGAAGAACTCGCCAAAAAGGCCGCTGCCGGCAAGGCGGATTTCGCCGCGCTGGCCCGGGAGAATTCCGATGACGCGGGCACGGCGAAAGACGGCGGCAAGCTGGGCTGGATTACCAAGAACACCTTGCCGGCCGATCTGGAAAAAGTGGTCTTCGCCCTGAAGAAGGGCGAGGTGTCCGGCGTGGTCAAGGGGCCGGGCGGCCTGCATATCTTCAAGGCCGACGATGTCCAGCCCGAGCGCGGCGAAACGTTCGAGCAGGCGAAGTCCAAGGTGCAAAGCGAGATCCGGCGCCAGTTGGGGGCCGACCGCTTCGCGGACATGGCATCCAAGCTGACCAGCCTGGTGTACGACAATGCCTCCAGCCTGAAACCTGCCGCCGAAGCCCTGGGGCTGTCGGTCAAGGAGGCCAACGGGATTGCCGCCGACCGCTTGCTGCCGGCTTCCATGGTGGACGGCGCGGCGGCTTCGGCCAGCGATGACGCGGCGGTGCTGGGCGATGTGCGGGTGCGCCGCGCTTTGTTCTCGTCGCAGGTTCTTGCCGACAAGGGCAATTCGGGCGTGATTGAAATCTCGCCGGATACGATGGTGGTGGTGCGTGTTGGCAAGCTGACTCCCAAGCATGTGCAGCCGCTCGATAAAGCCACGGCAAGCATTCGCGAGCAACTGGTGCGCGAACGCGCGGCGGCTGCGGCGGAAAAGGCGGGCGAGGCGGTGCTGGCTTCGCTGCGGGCCAATCCGAACGGGGCATCGCTAGAGGGCTTTGCGAATGCGGTAACGGTTAGCCGCATCGATATGCATGGGCTTAGCAAGGACGTGCTCGATGCGTCGTTCGAGGTCGATCCGCAGAAGCTGCCGGGCTATACGGGGGTGAAGGGGCCGGATGGCTTCGTGGTGGTTCGCGTAGAGCACGCGGCGCCGGGCAAGCTCAACCCGACCCTGCAGGCGACGCTGCCGCTGCAGTTGGGGCAGGCTTTGGGCCAGGCAGAGGAAAAGGCTGTCTTGCAGGCGATGAAGACGGCGGTGGGGGTGAAGATACTGCCGGAGGCCGAGAAGGCGCTGGCGGGCGAGGACGGCAAGGATCAGGGTTGATGGTCGTTTCCGTGCTGGTTTGATTTGTCGCCGGTTTGGCGATGCTTGTGGGCCCGGTTTATGACCGGGCCCATTTGTTTTTGGGTTGTGATGCTTCGATTGCTTTTTGTTGAGTGGTTGTTGGCTGGTTTATATGGGCTGGGTTTGGGTTGGGGGTCGAGGTTTTTGGGTTCTTGAGCGGCCGTGGCGTGCCCGCACCGGCGCGCTCAGGTCGCTGCGGCCCCGGCTGCGCCGAGGCTTCCCATGTCGACAACCGTTTTCGGGCGCTCACAGAACTCGGACGAACGGCCAGCCCCCGGCTGGCCGTAAACGCCGTCCTCAAACAGCTGTTCGCTTGCACCCCGAAAACGGCCGCCGCCATGGCTTGCTCC
>NZ_DATMGA010000045.1:0-107423 GCF_035555955.1 Eoetvoesiella sp.
ATTTTTTGCCGCCGGGCCGCCCCAAGGCAAAAAGCGCCCCCTTAGGGGGCAGCAAGCAGGCGCAAGTCTGCGCAGCGTGGGGGCATCCTCTGTCGCCGGGCAGCCCCACCCGAGTCCATTACAATGCTGGCTATCCGCACAATCACGGCGGCCGCCCTTTTTCCAAGCCTATGAACGACACGCACTCTCCCTACAAAAGCAAAGGTGGGCCAAGGCGCCTGGCCGGCGCGCTGCGCTATTCGCTGCAAGGCCTGGGCGCCGCCTTCAAGCACGAAGCCGCCTTTCGCCAGGAACTGCTTGCCGCCGTCGTGCTGATCCCCCTGGCCTTCTGGCTGGGCAATACCCTGGTCGAGCAGGCGCTGCTGATCGCCGCGGTCTTTCTGGTGCTGATCGTCGAGGTATTGAACTCTGCACTGGAGGCGCTGGCCGACGCCATCACCCTGGAGCAGCACCCCTTGATCGGCCGCGCCAAGGACCTGGGCAGCGCCGCCGTCATGCTGTCCATTGCCCTGGCCTGCATTGTGTGGCTGGCCGTCATCGTCCACCATGCGGCAGCCTGAGCGTAGCCGCCACACGCCCGCCGTCCCTGCCATAAAATGCAGCATGGCGAAACCCGACATATCGACCACGACAGACTCCTCACCATGACCTTCACTGAAAAACTAGACCAGGCCTGGGCGCATTCCAACTCCATGCTGATGGTGGGCCTGGATCCCGACCCGCAACGCTTTCCGGCGGAAATCCAGGGACGGCCCGACGCCATCTATGAATTCTGCCGCGCCATCGTCGACGCCACCGCCCCGTTCGCATGCGGCATCAAGCCGCAAATCGCCTACTTCGCCTCCCAAAGCGCGGAAGCACAACTGGAAGCGCTCCTGGCCTATGTGCGCGAACAATACCCGCAACTGCCCATCGTGCTGGACGCCAAGCGCGGCGACATCGGCTCGACCGCCGAGCAATACGCCCAGGAAGCCTTCGAGCGCTATCAGGCCGATGCGGTAACGGTCAATCCCTATATGGGTTTCGATTCCGTCGAACCCTATTTGTCGTGGCGGGAAAAAGGCGTCATTGTCCTGTGCCGCACGTCGAACAAAGGCGGCTCGGACCTGCAGTTCGTGGAAACCAAAGATGGCGAACCGCTCTATCTGCGCGTCGCCGGCCTGGTGGCCGACCGGTGGAACGCCAACGGCCAGTGCTCGCTGGTGGTGGGCGCCACGTTTCCGGAAGAATTGGCCAAGGTGCGCGCGCGGGTCGGAGACATGCCGCTATTGGTGCCCGGCATCGGCGCCCAGGGCGGCGACATACCCGCCACCGTGAAAGCCGGCAGCAACAGCCGCGGCACCGGCATGATGATCAACTCGTCACGTGCGATTCTGTACGCCGGCAGCGGCGACGACTGGCGCGAAGCCGCCGCCAAGGCGGCGCTGGCCACCCGCGACGCGATCAACGCGGCTCGATGATGTTCAGGGCCGTTTTCAGGGCGAAGGCTACCGAAGCGGCTCGGACCTGCTGACGGTCCCCCTCGAAGATATGGGTGGCGGCCCGCGTCACCAGGCCGTCGTGGGCACGCTGCGCAAAACCGAAGCACACCATGCCCACCGGCTTGCCCGGAGTCGCCCCGCCCGGCCCGGCAATGCCGGTGGTGGAAATGGCGAAATGCATGGCCTGGCTGGCGCCAAGCACACCGGCCGCCATTTCCATGGCGGTTTCCTCGCTGACGGCGCCGAAGCGCTCGAGCGTATCGCGTCCCACCCGCAACTGCTCCATTTTGGCGGCATTACTGTAGGTGACGAAACCACGGTCGAACCATTCGCTGGAACCGGCAATATCGGTAACGGCGCCGGCCAGCAGACCTCCGGTGCACGACTCGGCGCAGCCCAGCATCCAGTTGCGCTTTTGCAAGGCCTCGCCCAAATCGCGTGCCAGTATCAGGGTTGCATCGCTCATTGCAGAACTCCTAGTCGAACCAAGATGGCCATTGCCAGCAGACTGTAGCAGGCTGCCAGGATATCGTCGAACATGACACCGAAGCCGTGCTTCAGGCGCGCATCGAAGTAGCGTATGGGAGGCGGCTTGAGAATGTCGAAAAACCGGAACAGCGCAAAAGCCGCAAGCTGGGCCCAGAAGGAATTCGGGGACAACCACAGGACCAGCCAGAAAGCGACGCACTCGTCCCAGACCATCCGGCTGGAATCGGGCTCGCCCATTTCGCGGCCCACCTGCTGGCAGCACCAGCAGCCGTATGCGTAGGACAGGACAAGCACGATGGCCACCGCCGCATCGGACAAGCGCGACAGCGCAAGCCCCCACAGCAGCCAGGCCAGCAGCGTGCCCCAGGTTCCGGAAGCCGGCCGCAACAGACCGCTGCCGAGGCCGAACGCCACGATGCGCGCGGGCGAGCGCAGCATCCAGGACCAGGTGGGAACGGCGCGCGGCGGCGATGATCGGGAATCGGACTCGGAAACTGGCATGCGTCAATAACCTTATTAAAGTAACCTGGCCAGGCGGAAATCCGGCAATCAGCCGAAGTGGTCGAAGCCACCGGAAGGCACGGCCACCACGCCGCCATCCGCCCGCCTGACTATCATATCGCCGCCTTGCGTAATGCGGCCGATGCGCGTGGCGCGAACCCCCGCGCGGCGCGCCAGGGCAAGCACGGTTTCGCGCCGATCGGCGGCGGCGGTAAAGCATAGCTCATACACGTCGCCTCCTCCCAGCACGGCCGCCTCTTGCACGGCCGCCGGCAAGCCGCGCAAGGCCTGATGCACAGGCAGGCTGTCGTAGTCCAGTTCGGCGCCGCAATGGCTGGCGGCCAGGATATGGCCCAGATCCTGCAGCAGGCCGTCGGAGATGTCCAGCGCCGCATGGGCCACCCCGGCCAGGTCCTGGGCGAAGAACAGGGGCGGCTCGGGGCGCTCCAGGGCGTCGCGCGTGGCGGCCAGAAGGGAGGCGTCGAACGGCAGCGCCTGCTGCAGCAGCTTCAAGGCGATGTCGGCCGAACCGAGGGATCCGGTTATCCAGATATCGTCGCCAGCCTGCGCCGCGCTGCGCCGCAGCGCCCGGACCGGATCCACCTGGCCGAAGACGGTAACGCTCAACGTAATGCCCGAGACGCTGCGCGTCGTGTCGCCCCCCACCAGCGGGCATGAGGCCCGATCGGCCATGGCATAGAAACCGTCGGCAAAAGCCCCGAGCCAATCGTGATCGACGGCGGGCAGCGCCAGCCCCAGCACGCAGGCCAGGGGCTGCGCCCCCATGGCCGCCAGATCGGAAAGGTTGACCGCCAGCGCCTTGTGTCCCAGCGCCCCGGGATCCACGCCGGCAAAAAAATGCCGGCCTTCGATGAGCAGGTCGGTGCTGACGGCCATTTGCCGGCCGGCATCCACGGGCAACAACGCGCAATCGTCGCCCACCCCCAGGAAGCGCGCCGGCACGGGGCGCGAGAAATGCCGGGCGATGAGATCGAATTCGTGTGCCAACGAGCCCTCTTAGCGGCGCGCCCCGGCTTGCACTTCGGCGGGGCGGACGTCGGCGGCCAGCTTGTCGAGCACGCCATTGACGAACTTGAAGCCGTCGGTGCCGCCGAACGACTTGGCTAGTTCGACCGCCTCGTTGATGGCCACTTTATAAGGCACTTCCAGATGGTGGATGAGCTCGTAGCTGCCGATGAGCAAAATGCCGTGCTCGATGGGAGACAGCTCGGCCAGCGGCCGGTCGATGTAGGGCACGAAGCGCTCGCGCAGGCCCGGCGCCTCTTTCAGGACACCGTGCAGCAAGGTCTTGAACCAGTTGGCGTCGGCCTCGGGGAATTCTTCGTCGTCACGGATATGGGCGTCGATGGCTCCGGCCTCCTGCAGGCCTTCGTCGCCCCGCAGCAGCCAGGCATACACACCCTGCAAGGCGAATTCGCGCGCGCGCCGGCGCGCGCTGCGAGGATTGGGGCGCGATACGGCCGCCCCCTGCGTCTTACTCTTCGTCAAGATCGTCGTCCTCGTAATCGTCGTCCTCGTAATCGTCGTCATCGTCTTCGTCGTCTTCGTCGGACTCGGGTTCGAGCGCGGCGACCAGGTTGGCCATCTCGACGGCGGCGCGGGCGCAGTCGCGGCCCTTGCCTTCGGCGCGTGCTTCGGCCTGTTCGTCGGTGTCGGTGGTAAGCACGCCATTGGCCACGGGAATGCCGGTTTCCAGCGACACGCGACTGATGGCCGCGGCGCTTTCGTTGCTGACCAGCTCGAAATGATAGGTTTCGCCGCGAATGACGGCGCCCAGCGCGATGAGCGCATCGAACTCGAAGGTTTCGGCCATTTGCGCCAGGGTGACGCCCATTTCCAGGGCGCCCGGAACGGTTACCACCATGACGTCGCGTTCGTCGACGCCCAGCTCGGCCAGCTCGGCCAGGCAGGCATCGAGCTCGGCCAGGCCGATTTCTTCGTTGAAGCGGGAACGCACGATCCCGATGTGCAGGCCTTCACCGTTCAGGTCGGGTACAAGGGTATAGGGGTTCATAGTCGTTTCCTATTTAGGCGTTGGACGAAGGTTCACTATCGTAACCCGTTATGGTCAAGGAAAAGCCCGTCATGCTGGGCATTTTTCGCGGCCGCGCCAGCAAACGCGCCCGGCCGACGTTCAGGTCGCGCATGATCTGCGCCCCGATGCCGTATGTGCGCAGGTCGAAACGGCTTTCGCCGCCCGAAGGCGGCTGTTCGCTGGGCTGCTTCCAGGCGGCGAACTGCTCGAACAGCAGGTCGGCGGTGCCCTGGCAGTTGAGCAGGACCAGCAGCCCCGTGGGCGCGGCTGAAATGGCCTTGAGCGCACTGGAAACCGTCCAGCTGTGAGCGGTGGCGTCAGCCGACAGGACATCGAGCATGGTGGCCGGCTCGTGCACGCGCACCAGGGTCTCGGTGTCGGGGGTGATGGCGCCGTGGGCCAGCGCCAGATGCGGCGCGCCCGAAGCCAGGTCGCGGTAGGCGACGGCCCGGAATTCGCCCCAGGGAGTCTGCATGGTGCGCTCGGCAACGCGCTCGACCATGGATTCGTGTTCGCTGCGGTACTGGATGAGGTCGGAAATCGTGCCGATTTTCAGGCCGTGTTCGCGAGCGAAGACTTTAAGGTCGGGCAGGCGCGCCATGGTGCCGTCCGGCTTGAGTATCTCGCAGATGACGGCGGCGGGGGTCAACCCGGCCAGCGCGGTGAAGTCGCAGCCCGCTTCGGTGTGGCCAGCGCGCACCAGGACGCCGCCCTTCACCGCCTGCACCGGAAAAATATGGCCCGGCTGGACGATATCGCTAGGCTTGGCCTCGCGCGCCACGGCAACCTGGATGGTGCGCGCGCGGTCGGCCGCCGAAATGCCGGTTTCCACGCCCTCGGCCGCTTCGATGGACATGGTGAAATTGGTGCCGAAGCGCGCCCCGTTGCGGCTGGCCATCAGCGGCAACTGCAATTGGCGGCAGCGCTCTTCGGTAAGCGTAAGGCACACCAGGCCGCGCGCGTGCGTCACCATGAAATTGATGGCGTCGGGGGTTACGAATTCGGCCGCCATGACCAGGTCGCCTTCGTTTTCGCGGTCTTCCTCGTCGACCAGGATGACCATGCGCCCCGCGCGCAATTCGGCGACGATTTCGGGAACAGGCGAAATATCGAAGGTTTCCGTGCTTGCAGCACTGGCTGCCAAAGAGTTGCTCATGACTAGGGTCTCTATAAAAGTTGGCTCATTTTACCGCGTGGCCACTGCGAATATCCCCACATTGTCACTCGAACCGCGCGGCCATGCCGCCAAAGCGCCCCGGGATTCCTTAAGTTTTTGTTTTATTGCGGATTTGTGAAAAATATTCCGCAATATTCCTGAGCGGAATTGCACGCAGCCGAGGTACGATTGCGCTAAGATGCGCCATGACTCATTACGGGCTGACATAACGATGCTTGAACGCGAGCTTAAACTTCATGTGCCGGCCAAGGCCCGTACGGCCATCGAAAAAGAATTGCGCGCCGCCAAAGCCAGGCGCATTGCGCTGCACGCCAGGTATTACGACACCGCCGAGCGCGAACTGGCCAAGGCAAATGTGGCCCTGCGCCTGCGCAAAGAGGGTCGGCGCTGGGTGCAGACCGTCAAGGCCCCAGGCGCCGACGCCCTGTCGCGCCTGGAAATCAACCACCTGCGGCCCCGGCCCGAGCTGGACGTCCAACTGTACGGCGACACCCCATTCCAGCAGGTTTTGGACCGGTTGGAAAACCCGCTGGCGCTACGCTACGAAACAAAGGTCGCCCGCCTCGCCCTGCAGCTGGAGCTCCCCAACGCCGTCGTCGAAATCGCCTACGACCAGGGCGCCATTATTGCAGGCGAGCTCGAATTGCCCATCAGCGAAATCGAATTCGAACTGCTGTCGGGCAATGTCGAGGCCTTGTTCGAAATCGGCGATCAATGGCTGCGGCGCCATGGGCTGATTCTCGACATGCGCAGCAAGGCCGAGCGCGGGGACGCGCTGGCGGGCATCGTTGCCCAGGCGCCGGAAGGCACGGCGCGCAAGGCACTGGCCGACCGGCTATGCACCGCGCGCAAAGCCCGCCACGTGGTTCTTGAAGGCAGGGCCGGCGTCGCACAGGCGTACCAGGTATGCGCCAACGAATGCCTGGCGCAAATCATCCAAAATACCGCCTATGCCGCCGGCGTCGATACGGAAGCCGCGGACAAACAGGCTCGCGCCGAATACGTGCATCAACTGCGCGTCGGCATGCGCCGGCTGCGATCCTGCTGGAAGCTGTTCCATCAATGGGTGCCCGAACCCGACTCCCCCAGCCGCGCCGAACTGCGCAAAAGCTTCGGCCTGTTCGGCGGTTCGCGCGACCACGACGTCATCAAGCTCGAAATCGAACCCCGGCTGAAGCAGGCCGGGATGCCCGCCTTCAAGCAGCCGCCCGCGCACGCCCAGCCCCGCGTCCGGCCCCAGTCCGCAGCAAGCGACGCGGCTTTTCAAAGCGCCCTGCTGAAACTGCTGGGCGGCCTGGTTCTGCTTGGCGAGGCTGCGACGGCTAGTCCGGCGCCCACTTGCGCCGCCGGCGCTGCCGCCAGGGCCGGCTCTCCCGGCGACGCCCTGCAGCCGGCCCTGATCAAAAGGCTGAACGGCTGGCTGAAGAAAATCGTCAAGGGAAGCGCGCATTTTGAAAGCCTGCCCATCGAGACTCAGCACGATTTGCGCAAACAGGTCAAGAACCTGCGCTACTGCCTGGATTTTTCCGAGCGCCTGCTGCCCCGGGCGGAGCTGGAGTCGTTGCGCGGCGTGCTGACCCATATCCAGAAGCTGCTGGGCGACCTGAACGACTACTACGTCGCTGAACAGTACTATCTGCCCCTGGTCGACGCCGAGCCCCGGATATGGTTCGCCATAGGCTGGCTGCGCTCCATGCAGGGCCGGCAAAAATCACAGGCCCAAAGGTTCTTCAAGCAATTGGGCGAACACGGCCCCTTCAAGACCTGAATCGCCATCCGGCGTCCCGCTCCTGGGACATGGCGCACGGAGGCGGGCCGAAAACCGCGCCGGGAACACGGGCGGCTGAAACCGCCCGCTCCGTTCAGTCGCCCACCAGGGCGCTGGCGAACTCGCGCGCCACAAAAGGCTGCAGGTCTTCCATGCCTTCGCCCACTCCTATCCAGTACACAGGAATGGGCCGCACGCCCTGGCTGCCGGCGGCCACCGCCGCCAGCGTGCCGCCCTTGGCCGTGCCGTCCAGCTTGGTCACCACCAGGCCCGTCAGCTGGATGGCGGCGTCGAAAGCCCGGATCTGGGCAATGGCGTTCTGCCCGGTGTTGCCGTCGACGACCAGCAGGACCTCATGCGGCGCCTGGCTGTCTGCCTTGCCGATGACGCGGCGGATTTTTTTGAGTTCTTCCATGAGATGCAACTGCGTGGGCAGACGCCCGGCGGTATCCACCATGACGATGGTGGCGCCCCGGGCGCGGCCCGCGTTGACGGCATCGAAAGCCACGGCGGCGGGGTCGCCGCCATCCTGCGCGATGACCGAGACATTGTTGCGTTCGCCCCAGACGATGAGCTGTTCGCGCGCGGCGGCCCGGAAGGTATCGCCCGCCGCCAGGAGGACTTTCTCTCCCTGGCCCTGGAAGGCGTAGGCCAGCTTGCCGATGGAGGTGGTCTTGCCGGCGCCGTTGACGCCGGCGATCATCACGACGATGGGCGAGGCATACCCGACGGGAAACTTCTTTTCCAGGGGAGCCAGATGTTCCGTGAGGATGTCGCGCAATGCCGCCTTGACCTGGGCGGCATCTTCCAGGCGCTCTTTGCGCACCTTGGCGCGCAAGGCGGCAAGAAGTTTTTCGGTGGCCTCGACGCCAGCGTCGGCCATGATCAGCGCGGTTTCCAGCTCGTCGAACAGGGCATCGTCGACCTTGACGCCCATGAACAGCCCGCCAATGCTCTGGCCGGTGCGCGACAAGCCCTGCTTCAGGCGGGACAGCCACGAACCGCGGACCGGCGGCGGAGCCGATGCTGGTGCAGAAGCCGGTGCTGGAGCTTGAGACGGGCTTGCCGGCGCGGCAGGCGCTGCCCCGGGCGCAGGCTGAGCCGCGGATTCCGGCACAGCGCCCGCCGTCCCGGGCGACGGGAGCGACTCGGCTGCCCCGGGCGATGCGGCCGTGGATACAGAGCCCACACTCGAAGCTTCAGATGCCGTGGAGGTAGCTGGCTCATCGGTTGCAGCAGGCGCCTCTTGCGCTGCGGATTCGCCGGCCCGCGTGGCAGCCTCGGCCGGTTGGCCAGCCGCGCCGGCATCCGCAGGCGCCGGCGATACGGCGGAGCCCCCCGCCGGCGCAGCGCTTTCAGCGCTTTGCCCGGACTGCGATTCGGCGTCACCCGCCCCGGCGGCGGCTTGCTCAGCCCCGGCGGATCCCGCGTCCTCGCCCGAGGCTTTCTTTTTCTTAAAGAAACTGAACATACGTTTTACACTACCTGAAAGTTGGGTTGATTCAGCCCAGGCCTTGCTTCCCGAACCATCATGAAAAAACACGTTATCCGTATTGTAGGCGGTGATTACCGGCGCACTCCAATTCCCGTGGTCGACGGGCTGGGCCTGCGCCCCACACCCGATCGCGTGCGCGAAACCCTGTACAACTGGCTGCAGCACCTATGGGGCGGCAATTTTGCCGACAAGCGCGTGCTGGACCTGTTTGCCGGAACCGGGGCCCTGGGTTTCGAGGCGGCCTCGCGCGGGGCAGCGCATGTCCAGATGGTGGAAAACAACCCCCAGGCCATCGCCGCCCTGCGCGCCCTGCGCACCAAGCTGGGCGCCAACTCCGTGCGCATCCACGCCGGCGAGGCGCAAATGGTCATCGACCGCCTCAACGCCACGCCCTTCGACCTTATTTTGCTCGACCCGCCCTTCGGCCAGGGCTGGCTGGACAAGCTCTGGAGCCAAATTGCCGACGCCCTGGCGCCGCAGGGACTGCTGTACGTGGAATCGGAAGCCCCGGTATTCCCGCCCCCCGAATTCGAAACCCTGCGCCAGGGCAAGGCCGGCAATGTGCATTTCCATCTATTGCAATTTGCTGCATTGCAAAAAATAGACAATAATCGTTGATTCGTAATAAGCTAATTTAAACATCGAGACATGGCGTCCGCAACGCGGAATCCGCCCCAATCATCAACGCTTCAGCCTCCGGAATCTCCATGATTACAGTCGTCTATCCTGGCACGTTCGACCCCTTTACCCGCGGCCACGAGGACTTGGTGCGCCGCGCAGCCAGCCTGTTTGACCACGTCGTGGTGGGGGTGGCGCACAGCCGGGCGAAAAAACCCTTCTTCACCGTGGAAGAGCGCGTCGAAATCGCCCAAGAGGTGCTTGGCCACTACCCCAATGTGGAAGTGCGCAGCTTTGCCGGCCTGCTCAAGGATTTCGTGCGCGAGCAAAACGCGCGGGTCATCGTGCGCGGCCTGCGCGCCGTCTCCGACTTCGAATATGAATTCCAGATGGCCGGCATGAACCGCCACCTCCTGCCCGAGGTGGAAACCCTGTTCATGACGCCCTCGGACCAATACCAGTTCATTTCCGGCACCATCGTCCGCGAAATCGCCATCCTGGGCGGCGACGTCAGCAAATTCGTGTTCCCCTCGGTGGAGCGCTGGCTGCACAGCAAGGCCTCCGGCATGCGCGAGCAAACAGAACAAAAACAGTCCTGATTAGGCAAGACGGCGAATCGGGATTAAACTAAAGCCTGGCCGCCAGCGGTTCAGCCGCGCAGCACGCGCGTCTTCCGGCACCGGCGGTTGTATTGGGTTCGCCTTTATTCAGGAAATCAGGTCATGGCATTGCGTATTACCGATGAATGCATCAATTGCGATGTCTGTGAACCGCAGTGCCCCAACGAAGCCATTTCCATGGGGCCCGACTACTACATCATCGACCCCTTCCGCTGCACGGAATGCGTGGGCCACTACGGCGAGCCGCAATGCCAGGTGGTGTGTCCGGTGGAATGCATCGAAATCGACCCCGACTGCCAGGAAGACCAGCCCACGCTCCTGGCCAAATACCAAAGCCTGACCAAGGCCGAAGCAAACCACTGAACGTAAACGGCAGAGGCGTCAACGCCAGCCGTCGGCATCGCGCACGCCGGCTTCGGGATCACGAGCCGCAAGCTTTTCGCGGCAACCGGAATCGCCCCGATCACTCGGGCCACATGACGACCGGGACGTCCGGATGCACCTTGACCAGGCGGCTGGGCACTCCAAGAAAATTGGATATCCACGCCGCCGCCAGATCGCCCTCGTCCACCACATCGACCTGCTGCGCGCCAATCGTGGCCTGCCGCAGGACGCTGTCGTCGTCCTCGATCACATCCAGCGGAATGTCCATGCGCAGCATGCCCGGAGCCCGAATGGCCAGGTAGCCGAAATTGATGGAAACGGCCACTTCGGCCAGCCGGGGCTGATGCCTTTGCGTAAGCAAGCGGCCTTCGGCGTCCACGACGAGCCAGCGCCGGTGATAGGGCGCCGCCGCGGGATCTTCCAGCGGACGGCAAGCCATGATGGGGCAGTATCGGCCGGCCGTCATTTGCCCAACAAGCCTTTCAACGCATTGCCCAGGCTCTTGACCGTGTCGGCCTTGCGCTCGGGAATGGCCGCGCCGGCAGCCCCCGCCTTTCCGGACAGCAGGTCGAGCAAGCCGTTCTGCAAGGCCTTCTTGGCAAGAGCCCCGCTGATGTCCTTCCATTGGACCTGGTAGCCCAGGGCGCCGAATGGCCCCGAAATGCGCACGGGCACGGTCACGCCGCGCAAATCCGCAAGCTGGGACTTCGCGCCGCCCACTGCCCGCACATTGGCGACCAGATCGAGCTTGTTGTTGATGAAGTCCACCTGCGCGGGAGAGCCCTGCACAATGCGCAGCGACGGAGAATTGACGTCCAGCTTCTTGATCTGGCCCAGCCCGTGGTCGATGGCCATATTGGCGTCCAGCGACGAGAACGCGGTCTGGCTTCCAAGGTCGAAGCCGTTCGAAAGGTTGGGCACGCTTTCGGCCAGCAAATTATGCAAAAGGCCGCCAACCTGCGCCAGCGTATGCTCGATATCGATGCCCTGGATAGCGCCATTGCGTATTTGCACCTGCGCGGTTCCGCCCAGGCCCGTCTTGAGTGCCTGGATCGTGTTTCCCTGGGTAGCCAGGTTCAGCTTCAATACGCCGGTTCCGCTTACGCGCTCGCTGCCGCTCAGGCCCTTGAGCAAGGGCCCGACGGAAACGCCGTCAAGCGCGAGCTGGCTGGTCAGGGCATTGTGCGAATCGGCGGTAATGCGGCCCGACAACTTGCCGTCGTACAGGTCTGCGGTAATTTTCGATAGATCGAGCTTGCCCTTCAGCGCCCTGACGGAGACATTGAGGTTTTTCGCCTCCAGGCCGCGGCCCTTGATGGTGCCGACCTTGATGCCGCCCGTAATATCCAGCGTATCCAGCACGGACAAGTCGATATCCGGGCCGGCCTCCGCCGCGGCGGCATTGGCCGGCTGCGCAGCCACGGGCGTGGCAGCCGTCTTGGGGGCTGCCTTGGCGGCATCGCCCGCGCCGGGTTTGGCCGCAGCGGCGGCCGTGGCATTGGCCGCTGCCTTTGGCGCGGCGCCGCCGGCCGCCTTGGCGGGCGGCTGGGCAGCCTTGGACTCGGAACCGGCAGGCTTGGCGGCGGGAGGAGCGGCCTTGGTTTCGGGCTTGGCACCCGCACCGGCCTCAGGCGCGGCCTCGGGTTTGGCTTCCGGCTTGGCCTGGGCTTTTACGGGCAGCACGGCGGGGAACAGCTTGTCGATGTCCAGGGCCTCGGCCTGCAAGTTGAACTGTATTGCCGGATTGGCAAGCCGGCTGCCCTTCACGTTGAAGTTCAGCGGACTGCCGTTGAGCACCGCGTTGATCTCGCCGCTGAACTCGTCCTTGACGAGATCGGCCCGCGCGCTGCCGATCAGCGGAAACTCGAACGAGGCGGCGGGCACCGCCTGCCCTTCGATTTTTACGTCGCCCTTGATGGCCGACAACGTCCCCTGCTTCTTGACCAGATCCCATTGCACGGGCGATGACAGATTGACGCGCACCATGCGGTTGTCCTGCTTGATGCCGCCTTCGACCTTGAGCTCTTTGAGCGCCAGATTGTCGGCATTGCCGCTAAGCCCGCTGGCGCTCAGCGAAAAGCCCATGACTCCCTTGCCGCTGAGCTTGACCGACCCGGCCACCGTATCGCCCTTGGCCCCTTCCGGCGACACAGAAAGCCGGGGCGCGTCGAGCGCAAGCTCGAAGCTTTCGGAGGGCAGGCCGCCCTTGGCGCGCAGGGCCAGCTTCTCGATATTGAGTTCCGCCCGGCTGGGATTCATGAGCACCTTCGGCACCACCAGGCTGAAGTCCAGGCCCTTGACGGGCTGCGCGCCCCCCACGTCGCCCTGCACGTGCAGTTCAAGATTGCTGGCGTTCAGCAAGCGCGTGGCGGCTGTATAGGCCAGGTTTCCCTTGAGCGTGGCCGCCTTGGCATTCAGCGCGCCCACCTGGCCAGTAACCTGCAGGTTCAGTTTTTGCGCCGAGTACGCGCGCTGCGCGGAATCCAGCTTGATCAGGGCCTGTCCCTCGACGACGGCATTGCCGGCCGATTCATCGGTGACAAGGTTGCCCCGCACGGAAACGTCGAAAGGCTGGTCGAAGGTCATGCGGCCGGTGTTGGCCTGCAGCTTGACCAGGCGGGTGGAATAGCCGCTGCGCTCATCCCGGTAGTGGATTTCGCCGCCTTTCAGGTCCAGGCCCGCGATGTCGATCTGCAAGTCGGCGCGCGCCACCGATTGCGGCGTGGGCGCGGACGGAACCGATATGACGGAGCCTGCTTCCGGCTCGGCGGACGGCAGCACGGGCGCGGCATCGGCCACGCCCTGGATCAGGTCGTTGAAATTGAATACGCCGTTCTTGTCGCGCACCACCCAGGCCTTGAGCCCCGACACCGAAACATGATCGACCACGAAGCGGTTGGACAGCAGCGGCCAGATGGCCACGGCAAAGCGCGCGCTGTCGACGGAGGCGAAGGTGGTCTTGCTGTCGCGGTCGGACAGGGCGACGTCTTTCAATGACAGGCCGATGCGGGGGAATAGCGAAAGCTGGATGTCGCCCTTGACGCTGAGCGTACGGTGGTATTTGGTGTAGACAAGATCGGCAAGCTTGCTTTTATACAGGTTGGGGTCAAAAGTCAGCAGAAAAATAGCCAGGCCGACGATCGCCACGATAAGCGCCGCCACCAGGCCGATCAATACTCTTTTGAACCAAATCTTCATGCCCGCCTCGAACAAGCTCCAAAAAAAACAACGGACAACGCCGCCGCACACCAAATGCTAACCCAACTGTAACCGCAACACCCCTGCGGTCCCCCGTTTTTTTTACGGGCGTGTAACAGAACTATATCTTATCGTTATATGGAAATCCGGCAATAATCCATCGTGAGGGTACGAATCCCCGGCGCGATTTGTTATGCTGCACCTCAGCCTTCTTCTTTCCCACTTTCAATAAAATAATCATGAAACTAGAGACATTGGCCATACACGCGGGGTATCAGGCCGACCCCACGACCAAATCGGTGGCGACCCCCATATACCAGACCACCTCCTACGCCTTCGACAGCACCCAGCATGGCGCCGACCTGTTCGACCTCAAGGTGCCGGGCAATATCTATACCCGCATCATGAACCCCACCAACGCCGTGCTCGAGGAACGCGTGGCGGCGCTGGAGGGCGGCGTCGCAGCGCTTGCCGTCGCCTCGGGCATGGCCGCCATCACCTACGCCATTCAAACCATCGCGCAGGCCGGCGACAACATCGTTTCGGTCGCAAAGCTGTACGGCGGCACCTACAACCTCTTTGCCCATACGTTCCCGCGCCAGGGCCTGACGGTCAAGTTCGCGCCCCACGACGACGTGGCCGCGCTCGAAGCCCTCATCGACGAAAACACCAAGGCGGTGTTTTGCGAATCCATCGGCAATCCGGCCGGCAACATCGTCGACATCCAGGCCATCGCCGACGCCGCCCATCGGCATGGCGTGCCGCTTATCGTCGACAACACCGTCGCATCGCCCGCTCTGTGCCGCCCCTTCGAACACGGCGCCGACATCATCGTACATGCGCTTACCAAATACATGGGCGGCCACGGCACTACCATCGCCGGCGCCATCGTCGACTCGGGCAAATTCCCGTGGGCCGAGCACAAAAAGCGCTTTCCCATGCTGAACGAGCCCGACCCCTCGTACCACGGCGTGGTCTACACCGAAGCCTTCGGCCCGGCGGCCTTCATCGGCCGATGCCGCGTCGTGCCGCTACGCAACACCGGCGCGGCCTTGTCTCCGTTCAATGCGTTTCTTATCCTCCAGGGCATTGAAACCCTGCCTTTGCGCATGGAGCGCCACACCGAAAACGCCCTGAAGGTGGCCCAGTTGCTGAAAGCCCATCCGCAGGTTGCGTGGGTGCAGTATGCCGGCCTGCCCGACCATCCCGAGCACGCCCTGGCAAAAAAATACATGGGCGGCAAGCCGGCCAGCATTTTGTCGTTCGGCATCAAAGGCGGCAGCGCCGCCGGTGCGCGCTTCATCGACGCGCTGAAGCTCGTCGTGCGGCTCGTGAACATCGGCGACGCCAAATCGCTGGCCTGCCATCCCGCTTCGACCACCCACCGCCAACTGAGCCCCGAGGAACTGGCCAAGGCAGGGGTTGGCGAAGACATGATCAGGCTGTCGATAGGCATCGAGCACATCGACGACATCGCCGCCGACATCGATCAGGCGCTGAATGCCAGCAAGGCGTAGCGATTGCGCCGCCTTGCGCAAACCAGCCAGGGCGGCGCCCAACCCTGGCTGGCGGCGGAACCCTACAGCTTGTTCAGCAGCCCCGACACCGATCCCAAAAGCGCCGTGGCATCCAGCTCTTGAGTGTTGTCGAGCCGGCCGTCCGGAGTCACGTGATCGACCAGCGTAGGCAGCAGGGAACTTAGATTGCCCAGGACGGAGTCGGGCTCCTGCCCGGACGACTGCGCCAGTTGAGCCACGGCGTCGTCGCCCAGGACCGACTGGAGCTGCGTCGGGGAAATAGGTTCGTTTTGGCCGGCGCCCACCCACGAGGCCACGACGCCGCCCAGGCCGCCTTGCTGGAATTTTTGCAGCAAAGCGGGCAAACCGCCCGGATAGCTATTAACAAACTCGATGACCGCGGGCAATAATGAAACCTGAGCGGGGCCCGAGCTGGATTGCCCACCACGAATCGTCGTAATAACAGAATCTAAGAGTCCCATGTCAGCCTCGCATGAAAATAATTTATCGAAACGGCCCCAAATTAGCCTCAGTGCGAATCCGGCGTCAAGCTTGGTTGCAAAAGTTTTCCAAATCGGGCGCCCCCCTGGACAGGCCGCCGCGCGCGGCGCCGGCCCTGCCGGAAATTTCCAGGAAAATGCCTCGGCAAAACCCTTTTTGTAGTAAATGCTATATTAAAATGTAGCAACTACTACATTAATGGGCAATAATACAAAACATCAAAACCCTGAAATAATGGCCTGGATCAGTAAAACCACATAACACTACATAACACCGCATCAGAAGACTATGGAGACAAGCACATGCAAATAGGTATTCCGCGGGAAAGCCTCCCGGGAGAGACTCGCGTCGCCGCCACTCCCGAGACCGTCAAGAAATACAGTAGCGCCAAGCATCAGGTTATTGTCGAACAAGGGGCCGGCGCCGCCGCGCATTATCCCGACGAAGCCTACGCCGCCGCCGGCGCAACCCTGGGCTCTGCCCAGCAGGCGCTGGGCGCCGAGCTGGTGCTCAAGGTGCGGGCGCCCAACGCCGCCGAGCTGGCCGGCATGAAATCCGGCTCGGTCCTGGTCGGCATGCTGGACCCTTTCAACCAGGAGGGGCTGCAGGCCCTGGCTTCGGCCGGCCTTACCGCCTTCGCCCTCGAGGCCGCGCCGCGCATCACGCGCGCGCAAAGCCTCGATGTCCTGTCTTCGCAAGCCAATCTAAGCGGCTACAAGGCCGTATTGCTGGCGGCCAACCAGTACGGCCGCCTGTTTCCCATGATGATGACGGCGGCCGGCACGCTCAAGGCGGCGCGGGTGGTGGTGCTGGGCGCGGGCGTGGCCGGCCTGCAGGCCATCGCCACGGCCAAGCGCCTGGGCGCCGTGGTCGAGGCCTCCGACGTGCGCCCGGCGGCCAAAGAGCAAATCGAATCCTTGGGCGCCAAGTTCATCGACGTGCCCTTCGAAACCGACGAGGAACGCGAAATCGCCCAGGGCGCGGGCGGCTACGCGCGCCCCATGCCCGCGGCCTGGATGGCGCGCCAGGCTGCCCTGGTTTCCGAACGCTGCAAGCAGGCCGACATCATCGTCAGCACCGCGCTGATTCCCGGGCGTCCGGCCCCCGTGCTGATATCCGAAGAAACCGTGCAAGGCATGAAACCGGGCTCGGTCATTGTGGACCTGGCGGTCGAGCGCGGCGGCAACTGCCCGCTTTCCGAAAAGGACCAGGTCGTGCAAAAGCATGGCGTAACCCTCATCGGCTACAGCAACCTGCCCGCCATGGTGGCCACCGACGCATCGGCCCTGTACGCCCGCAACATACTCGACTTTCTGAAACTCATTATCGGCGCCGAAGGCCAACTGGCCATCCAGCGCGAAGACGAAATCGTCGCGGCCTGCCTGATGTGCAGCGACGGCAACCTGCTAAGGAGCGCCTGAT
The DNA here is from genome assembly GCF_035555955.1 of Eoetvoesiella sp. Taxonomy (NCBI): domain Bacteria; kingdom Pseudomonadati; phylum Pseudomonadota; class Betaproteobacteria; order Burkholderiales; family Alcaligenaceae; genus Eoetvoesiella; species Eoetvoesiella sp. Next base: position 17,228 of record NZ_DATMGA010000045.1, read on the forward strand.
GGAAGCGGTCAACCCAACCTTGCTCAACCTCATCATCTTCATCCTGGCCATCTACGTGGGCTTTCATGTGGTGTGGAACGTAACCCCCGCCCTGCATACGCCGCTCATGGCCGTTACCAACGCCATCTCGGCCATCATCATCGTGGGCGCCATGCTGGCCGCCGGCCTGACCGAAGGCGGGCTGGCCCGCTTCATGGGAGTGTTCGCCGTGGCCCTGGCCGCCGTCAACGTCTTCGGGGGATTCCTGGTCACGCGCCGCATGCTGGAGATGTTCAAGAAAAAAGAGAAGAAGCCGGCTCAGGGAGGCAAAGCATGATCTCCATCAACCTCGTCACCTTTCTCTACCTCATTGCGTCCGTCTGCTTCATCCAGGCGCTGAAGGGCCTGTCGCACCCCACCACTTCGCGGCGCGGCAACACCTTCGGCATGGTCGGCATGGCCATCGCCGTGCTGACCACGGCGGCGCTGATCGTCGGCGTAGCCAAGGAAGGCATGGCCGTGGCCGGCCTGGGCTGGATCGTGCTGGGCCTGGTCATCGGCGGCGCCATCGGCACCACCATGGCCAAGCGCGTCGAAATGACCAAGATGCCCGAGCTCGTGGCCTTCATGCACAGCATGATCGGCCTGGCGGCCGTGGCCATCGCCGTGGCCATCGTGGCTGAACCGCACGCCTTCAACCTGGCAGCGGAAGGACAGCCCCTGCCCGTGGGCAACCGGCTCGAGCTCTTCATCGGCACCTTCGTCGGCGCCATCACCTTCTCGGGCTCGGTCATCGCCTTCGGCAAGCTCTCGGGCAAATACAAGTTCCGCCTGTTCCAGGGCGCGCCGGTGGTGTTCGGCGGGCAGCATATGCTTAACCTGGCCCTGGCCGTGGTCATGGTGGCCTGCGGCCTGTGGTTCATGGGCACGCAGCAGTGGCTGCCCTTCATCATCATGACGGTACTCGCCTTCATCCTCGGCGTGCTCATCATCATCCCCATCGGCGGCGCCGACATGCCGGTGGTGGTGTCCATGCTGAACAGCTATTCGGGATGGGCAGCGGCCGGCATCGGCTTTTCGCTGAACAACCCCATGCTCATCATCGCGGGCTCGCTGGTGGGCTCGTCAGGCGCCATCCTGTCGTACATCATGTGCAAGGCCATGAACCGCTCGTTCTTCAACGTGATTCTGGGCGGCTTCGGCAGCGAAGCCTCGGCCTCGCAAGGCGGCGCCCAGGCCCAGCGCAACGTCAAGTCGGGCAGTCCCGACGACGCGGCCTTCCTCATGGGCAACGCCGAATCGGTCACCATCGTGCCCGGCTACGGCCTGGCCGTGGCGCGCGCCCAGCATGCCCTCAAGGAACTGGCCGAGAAGCTCACCGAGAAAGGCGTGACCGTAAAGTACGCCATCCACCCGGTGGCCGGCCGCATGCCTGGCCACATGAACGTGCTGCTGGCCGAAGCCGAGGTGCCCTACGACCAGGTCTTCGAAATGGAGGACATCAACAGCGAGTTCGCGCAAACCGACGTGGTGCTGGTGCTGGGCGCCAACGACGTGGTCAACCCCGCCGCCAAGAACGACCCGCAATCGCCCATCGCCGGCATGCCCATCCTGGAAGCCTACAAGGCGCGCACGGTCATCGTGAACAAGCGCTCGATGGCGGCCGGCTACGCGGGCCTGGACAACGAACTGTTCTACATGGACAAGACCATGATGGTGTTCGGAGACGCCAAGAAGGTCATCGAAGACATGGTCAAGGCTGTGGAATAAGCCGCCGCGCTCGGGCCACGGCAAAAAAATACCCCGCCTGGAAATATCCGGCGGGGTATTTTTTTGCTGCGCCGAAGCCGTCAGCGGCGCGGTGGCATGTCGTGGGCTGCGGCCCGGGAAGGCATTCCCGCGCCGCGCAAGGGCCGTAACAGCCTATAGCGAGCCGCCCTCGAGCCACTTCTTGCCGCGCGCGTACAAGGCTTCCACCTCGGCGCCCGTGAGCTGGGGCATATCCATTTTCACCTTGTAGCCGATCTGGGTTTGAATATAGGCCAGATGCTGGTAGCCGTACGGGAATGTCGCCAGCGCCTTGGCATCGATTTCCAGCTTTGCCGAAGGGTCGAGAGGATCGACGCGGTCTTTTTCGTAGATGGGCTGGCGCAACACCATGCCCCAGCGGCCGTTGCGCTTTTCCAGGAAATCGTAGAAGCGGCCGGTGCAAACCACGTCGCACAAGACGCCCTGAACATCGCCGCGCTGGGAAATCGTCATCTTGGTTTGAATGATGGCGCGATCGCCGGCCAGGTCGATGGACGAGCCGCCCAGAAAATGCAGAATGCTGACGCCCTTCTTCCACCCTTCCTGCGTGACGCGGATGAAGTCGGTCGCCGACCCCTGGAACCAGGTCGCCATCATGACGCCGTCGTCGTGCCAGACCGAGGCAAACCGCTCCCAGTCGCCGGCATCGCGCCACACCGCCCAGTTCTCGACCAGGTCCCGAATCGCCAGGCGGTCTTTCAATTCTTGATCCACACTCAACTCCTTTCATTATCCAGTAAGGGCGCGGCAGGGCCGCGTTCCGCCAATAATACAACCGAATCCCGACCGGCGCCGACGCGGCTCGGAGCCGTTTCGCGCAGGAACAATGCCACCAAGGCGGCTATCAGCGCGGTTGCGCAACCGATCGTGAACGGCGTGCCCGCACCCAGCTTGTCGCCGCTAAAGCCCAGCAACACCGGCGACACGCACCCGCCAACCACCTCGCCTGCGCCGACCACGAGAGCAATGGCCCGGCTGGCATACGGCCCGGCGACCGACTCGCCCGGAATCGTCGCCAAAAACACCGGGAAGGCGCCAATGCCCAGGTAACTGATGAAAATAGCCGCGCACAATACCGGCAGACTGGCCTGGAACACCGCCACGACCAGCGGCGCGAGTGCCGTCAGCAACAGGGCGAACACCAGCACCGGGCGACGGCCGAGACGGTCGGACAAGGCAGGCACCAGGGCTCCGCCGATCACGGCGGAAACGCCGAGCACCCCCATGAACATTCCCATCTCGCCCGGCGTAAACTTGCGCTGCTCGACCAGGAACAAAGGCCCAAACACCATAATGCTGAAGAATGTCGTAATAAACAAACAAGCGATGACGACACACAGCAGGACATTACGATTGAACAATGGCCGCCCGCCCTCGGCCGCCGAAACGGCGGCAACCTTTGCCTCGGGCATGGCTCGAGCAATGCGCTCCAGCGAAGGCTCGCGCACCCAGCGCCACAACACAATCGCAAGCACCAGGCCCGGAATGCCGGCAAGATAAAAGGTGGAGCGCCAGCCATATTCCTGAGCCAGAAAAACCAGCAGCACCGGCGCCAGCATAGAACCGAACACACCGGTCGAAACCGCTTGAATGAATCCCATGTTGAAGCCGCGCCGCGCCGGAGTGGACTCGACCATCATCAAGGACTGCGTCACCGGCAGCACGGGGCCTTCGGCCAGCCCCATCACCACCCTCGCAAGCAGCAGCATGGCAAAAGTCGCCGCCATCCCCGAACTGATGGAGCAAAGCGAAAAAACCACGACGGCCGACACCAGAACCGGACGCTTGACGGCGCGCCGGTCGGTCAGCTGACTGAAGGCAAAACCCGAAATGGCCCAGGCTACACCCAATGCCGCGTTCAGCAAACCTATCTGCACCATGCTGAGCGAAAACTCGCCCCGCAAGAACGGCATAAGAAAATTGATCGCAAGACGATCGAAGAACATCAACCCGTTGGCCAGGAACAGCATGACGAGCAAGCCGTTTTCATAGCGCCATAATTTTTGCGTCCCCATCACTTCATCTCCATTTATTCGCTGCACATGCCGCCAGCCCCGGCTCTATCGGCCTGATGCCGGCTGTCGTGGACGAGGATGTTCCCGCCCTCTTTTTGGTTTCAATGCGCCAGGCCCAAAGGGCCTGGCATTCCTGCACGTCAGGCTTGCTCTTCAGCGATTGGATTGCGCAACGTTCCCACCTGGCCAACTTCGACCTCCAGTACGTCGCCCGGCTTCATCCACAGCGGGGGCTTGCGCTTGCCGCCCACGCCTCCTGGCGTGCCCGTGACGATCACGTCGCCGGGTTCCAGCTCGGTAAACCTGGAGCAATACGAAATAAGCGCGGGAATCGAGAAGATCATCAGATCGGCGCTGGAACGCTGAACCTCCACGCCGTTCAGGCGCGTGACCAGGCTCAGGTCCGCCCCATCGGCGATTGCGTCGCGCGTCACCATCCACGGGCCGAAGCCACCGGTGGCGGGAAAGTTCTTGCCGGGCGTCCATTGATGTGTGTGGCGCTGCCAGTCCCGAACGGTTCCATCGCAATACGGCGCATAGCCCGCGATATAAGACCAGGCATCGGCTTCGGAAACCCGGCGCCCGCGCCGCCCGATGATCACGGCAATTTCACCTTCAAAGTCGAACTGCCCGGACTCGGCGGGGCGTCGCAGCGGCTGCCCATGGCCAACCTGGGAGTTTGCGAAACGTGCAAACACCACGGGTTTTTCCGGGACTTCACGCTCTGTTTCAATACGGTGGTCGTGATAATTGGTGCCGATGCAGAAAATCTTGGGGGGGTTCGGCACGACAGGCAAAAGCTCGACATCGTCCAGGCCATGCTCGGGCGCGGCATTCGCCACCAATTCGGGCAATGCCGGCAAGGCATTGGCCTCCAGGGCGTCAAGCAACGCAGCATGGCCGCTGCGCTTTGCCAGATCGACGATACCGCCGTCAACCACGGCCCCCCAACTGGACGTGCCGCCGCCCACCCGGTAACTCAATAACTTCATCGTGTTTCTCCTGTTTTTGCCACAAAGGCCGCAATCGCCATTTCGGCGATCTTCGCGTCCAGATGGGGCGGCCCACCGGCAACGCCCACGGCGCCGACGCACTGCTCCAGTACGAATACCGGCACCCCGCCCTCCACGGGCGTATGCGGCATGGTCACCATCGAGAACCGGCCCTCGTTAAGCGGCTTCTCGAAAAAAGTCGTGGGATGGCCGCCCTCGGCTGCGCTGCGCGCCTTGTCGAAGGCGCCCTGGGCGCTCATCAGCGGCGCTCCGTCCATGCGCGCCATGGCCTGCATGTACGTGGTCGAATCGACCACCGCAATGGACACCGGAAGCCCGAGGTCGGCGGCCGCAGCCTGCGCCGCGGCGCACAACCACCGAGCGTCTTCCAGGCTAAGCGAAAGTTTGCTATGCATAGTGGTTGGCCCCCAGGAAGTCGTCGATGACGCGGTTGTAATGCGCGGGCTCTTCGAAGTACGTGGAATGCCCGGACTCTGTAAAGGTGTAGGTTTGCGCCCCCGGAATGCAGCTGGCGGCAATCAGGTGGGTTTCACTGCCCAGCAACTTGTTCTGCACACCGCTCATGACCAAGGTGGGGACCTTGTAGCCCTTGAAGTCATCGGGCATGAGGCGCAGTTCGGGATCGGTGATGGTGGAAAGATCAAGCTTTTGATTCATGCGCGCCAGCATCTGGTACAACGCGATCATCTCGGGGCGCTCGTTGACGAAGCTTTCACTGAACCCCAAGTCCTGGGGCGGCACGGTCTCGCCGGCCGCGACGCGGCGGAATCTCTCGGAAACCACCTCCAGCGTCTTGTGATGCGGTCCATACGCAGGGGTCGGAGACCCCGACAACACCAGGGCGGCAAAGCGCTCGGGCTCGCGCACGGCCAAAGGCAGCCCCGACCACGCCCCCATGGACTGGCACACCGCCGCCACCGGCCCGTCGGCTTCGATATCCAGCACTCGCGCCAGATCTTCGCTGAACTGACGAGGATGAAAGGTGGAGGGATCCGCCCTGGAACCCCCGAAACCGCGCATGTCCAGGCAAATGACGCGATACTTTTTACTGAAGTGTTCCACCTGTTGGAAAAACACCGTCGCGTTCGCCCCGGCGCCATGCACGAACACAAGCAGGGGCCCTTCCCCGCTGACGTCATAGCGCAAGCGCGCGCCGGGCACATCGATATAAGGCATCTCTATATTCCTTTAAGCCAAGGGCCCCATGAAGGGCGGTTCAAACCATGCCGGGCCACCATGCTCGATGGTTTCCGGCCAGCTATCGAAAGGCAGGGGCAGCGTGGCGGGACTTGGCGCATCGCCGTTGCGGTCAACGCAATCCATGCCGTAAAAAATCTGGATTGCTATTCGATCCGGCCCCTGCACCCAGAATCCATAACGCACTCCGGGCGACAATTCGGCGGGCAAATCCAGGATGGCGACACCCTGCTCCTCCAGGAAGCCCCGGGCGTCTTGCAATTGACGATAGGTCGCGACGGAAAACCCGATCGCCGCCGCGCAGTTCAGTTCATCCCGCAGGGCCGATGGATAAATCGCCAGGGTGTGGTGCTCGTTGTCCGCGCGCAGGAAAATCCCTTCATGCCCTTTGATCTTGACGCGCTGCGTGACAGTCAGGCCAAGCACGTCGCGGTAGAAAGCAAGAGAGCTTTCCGGATCGGCGACGAACAAGGCAATGCGGGCGAGACGGGTCAGCTTGAAGGGGCGCGCCATCAAGATGCCATCGACCTCGAAGGCCGCCTCGACGTCGTTGCCGGGGCGATAGCCACCGCCCGCGCCATCGCGCGCCAACGCATCGTCCACTTCCTGATGCTCGGAAATCTGCGGCAGCTCGGGGCAGGTATGGAAGGCGCGGCCGTACATCGTCGCGGGTTTGCTGCGGCCGTCCCAGCCTATCTGCTCCATGCCGTAGAACACCTCATGGATATAGCCGTCTGGGTCGTAAGCGTAGGCGTGCCAGTTGGAGCCTGGCGCATCGCGGCCCACACGCCGGATCCGGGTGCTCCGGTCAAGAAAATCCACACCATCCACGACTTCCTGCAAGCTGCCCACCTGCCACGAAACCTGTCCGACGACAGCGCCTTTGCGATCGGGCTCGCGGGTGTCGACCAGCATCTGGCTGCCCACCACGATGGTGTGGTGATCCGTACCGCAGCGCAGGAAATAGCCCAGGGCATGCTCCTTGGGCAGCTCCGGCATGCGGGAGGTGAAGTCGTCGACATCGCTGAGCACCAGGCCCAGCTTGCTGGTCAGGAAATCTATGGTTCCGGAAAGATCCGGGGTGTGGTAGCCAAAATGGCCTATGCGCCGTATACGGAAAGGCTGCTCGCGGCGCAAGCCGCCAACATTGAAACTCATGGCAATGCTCCTTGATTAACGCGCCGATGCGCCGATCAGGCTGGACTTGCTGCGCAGGCGCTCGGCCAGCTCGCGTACCAGCGCCTTCAAGCCGTTGGCACGCACGGCGCCGAACACGTAAAAGTCGGGCCGCACCAGCACGGCATCCACCGCATGACGGTCAAGGTACTCGCCATAAACCCCCTCGACATCCTCGACGGCATGCGCGGAATCCGCCTGTTCCAGCACGGCAAACGAACATCCCAGTTCATCCAGCCAATCCAGCTCGGCCTGGCCCAGGGCCTCGGCGGGATCCCGGCGGCACCAAAGCTGGAAGCCGCCGCCCAGAATGTCGTCGCCGCGCGCCTCGACGCCCCGGCGCCGCAAGCGACCCTGCGGGGAAAAGGTTCCTGCCAGCTCGGCAATGCCGCCATCGTCCTTGTGATGCAGCACGCCGGCGACGAGCGGGGGAAGGTCGGCGGACTGCTCGCCCACGCTGCGCATGGCGCGGTCTCTTTGCCTGGCCGCCTCGGCATCCGTAATATTCACGGAGCGCGACAACTTGTCGGAGCCCAGAACCATGCCGGTAACATGCGGTTCGCGCTCAACACGATACTCATCCAGCAAGGCCTCGGCGCTGCGTCCCGCAAGAACCTCGTTCAGCTTCCAGCCCAGGTTCCGCGCATCGCGCATGGCCGCGCAGGCGCCCTGCCCCATGTACGGCGGCATGGTGTGCGCCGCATCGCCGGCCAGAAAAATCCGGCCTGCCCGCCACTCGGTGGCGATACGGGAACGATAGTGATACACCACCTGGCGCATCAGCCTGACATCCTGGGGGCCCAGTCCGTACTTGCGCTCCATGAACTCCCAGGCTACGGCGGGATCGCTCATCTGTTCATCCGTTTCGCCCTCCATGACGCGAAACTCCATGCGCAGCCCTCGCTTGCCGATGGGCATGTACATGTGCGGGCGCTCGGGGTCCATGAATATCCGCAATGCCATCAAATGCTCGGGGATGGGGCGCAGATGCGTCGCGTCGAAATTGAGCCAGCGTTCGTGCAGGTTGTAGTCTTTGACGCCGATTCCCAATGCGCTGCGTACAAAGCTGCGGGCACCGTCCGTCGCGACCAGGTATCGGGCCTGGATGGTGCGCGGCCTGGCTTCGTCGCCGCTGCCGCTGCGGCCATGCGGCACGATGGACAAATGCACACGTTCATCGTCCTGCCATAGCTCGTTCGCTTCCCAGCCGCGCAACAGCTCGACATTGGGCATGGCATCGACCTTGTCGGCAATGGCCTTCTCGAAATCCGGCTGGAACATGGAAACCCGCGACGGCCACCCACCCAGCGTCCCCGGAAACGGCACGACCAACACCGGCTCGCCCTCGGCATCCACGAAGTTGCACGATGTCTGCACCAACGTGGCCTCGAATGCGGCATCGATGTTTTGGCTGGTTGCCTGAACGATGCGGCACACCTCTCCATCCAATGTGGTCAGCCGCGGCAAGGGGTAAGGCGCAGGCCAGCGCTCCACCACAACCACATTGACTCCCGCCGCGCCCAGGGTAGACGCCAGGACTTCGCCGGCAGGCCCATAACCCACGATGGCAACGTCGTAAACAGCACTCATGAAATAACTCCTCCTGAAACATGCGTGCTACTGTATGCCCCCGTACGTTATTGATAAATACTGAAAATCGTATAATCGTAATCACTGATAGTGATGATATGAACCCAGCATGAACACCTCCAAGGGCTCCAAGCCGCCTCCTCCCCCAGCCCGAACCAGGCTGGATCTGAACCTGCTGAATGTGTTCGACATGGTCATGACCGAGCGCCACGTCACCCGCGCCGCCGAGCGGCTGGACATGACCCAGTCCGCCGTCAGCAATGCGCTGAACCGGCTGCGCCGGCAATTTCAGGATCAGTTGTTCGTGAAGGCGGCGAAAGGCGTGCAGCCTACGCCCAAGGCCATATCGCTATGGCCCCGCATTCATCAGTCTTTGGAAGAACTGCAGGACGCCGTGCAGCCTCGGCACTTCGATGCCGCCAGCACGAGAATGCGGTTTCGCATCGCCATGACCGACATCACGGCAGCGCTCCTGACTCCGCATCTGCACCAGTGCGTTCACAGCCAGGCGCCGCTGGCCACCATGTTCTTCGTTCCCGATGACCCTACGGTTACAGGCGCCCGGCTCATGCGTGGAGAAATTGATTTCGTCATCAGCATCCATCCGCCGCGAGCTTCCATCGTGCAGTCCATGCCGCTGTGGTCGGATGCCCTTGTGGCCGCCGCGCGGTGCGATCACCCTTTGCTGAAGAGCAAGCTGTCGCTGGCCGCTTTTTGCGAAGCGCCTCAAATCGCCATCAATGCACCGGGAGACGACGAAATGCCCGGCATCATCGACACCGCCCTGGACAATCGCGGGCTAAAACGCAATGTCAGCCTGTCCATCAACCAGTTTTCCATCGTGACGACCATATTGCGCGATACCGATCTGATCACGGTATTGCCCGCCCGCTTTACCACCCCTCCTTATTCGCACGGATTGCTGGCAACCCAGCCCTTGCCTTTCTCGGTTCCCGACGTGGTCGTCTATCTGAGCTGGCACCAGCGCAGCGGCAACTTGCCGACGCACCAATGGTTCAGGCAGGCCATTCTGGAAGCCGCCACGCGATTCAATATGCAGACCGACAAGTATTTCCGGGGCAAGTGACAGCCGCCGCACCGAATACAGGCGCTGACAAGCGGTTATAGATGCACCAGCGCCTTGCCCTGGCGGGCCAGGTAGGCGGGGGCCACGGATTCCAGCGGCAAGGGGACGCTGCCCAGCTCGGGCGCCATGGGCACGTCGCAAACGTTGTCTATCGCAAGCGAATCCAGATTGTCGCGCGACAATAGCGGTTCGCCCGGCAGGCATTCGAACACGAAAGCCTGCAAACGCCCCAGGAACGTGGGGATGGGCAGCACGCGCCGCGGATGGCCCGACCAACGGGCGGCCAGCTCCACCAGCTCGCCCAGCGAGTAATCGGCAAAGCCCGCCAGCGAATACGTTCGCCCATACGTGCGCGAATTGCCAAGAGCCCCCACGATGGCGCTGGCCACATCGCCCACGTACACGGGCTGCAAGCGCGCCTGCGAGCGCGCCAGCGGAATGAGCGGCATCCAGCGCGCCAGGCGTGCAAACATATTCATGAAATTGTCTTCGGGGCCAAACACCACCGACGGCCGGAACACGGTGCAGGCTCCATCGGGATAGGCGGCGAACTCGGCCAGGACGGCCGCCTCGCCATCCGCCTTGGAGCGCAGATAGCCGCTGGGGCCCTCTGCGCTGGCCCCCAGTGCACTGACATGCAGCAGGCGCTTCACGCCCAGCCTGCGGCAGGCCGCCGCAATGCGCCGGGGCAGATCGACGTGGACGAGTTTGAAATCGGACCCGTAGGGCCGCCCGGGGCGGCTGTGCAGGATTCCCGCAAGATTGATGACCGCGTCGACTTCGCCAAGCAGCGCCTCGAGCGCCTGGTCGTTATGAATATCGGCGCCAATGAGATTCAGCCCCGGATAGACCAGCAAGTCGCGGCCGTGCTGATAGCGGCGCGTGGGCACAATGACCGCATGATCCGCCTTGCTGAGACGAGCCACCACATGCCGCCCGATAAAACCCGTACCGCCAATAACCAGGACTCGCATGCAGTCCTCCAACGCTCTTCAGACGTCTCAATTTTCGGACGAGTCGAAGTTTGATGCAAGCTGCGCTGCGGTAAACGGGCCGGCCGAACGGCGACCAGCCGTTCGCCGGATGAGCGCGTGGGCCGGGCGCCGCTAGTGCACCTTGCGTTGGACGCAGGCGCACCCTTTTGACTCAGGCGTGCTCTTCTTGCCTGCTGCCGTGCACCTTGAAGGTCGTGGATCGCTCTATTTTCTGTCCGATGGCCTGCTCAAAGGCCAGCCGCACGGACTCCGGCTGGCCAGCCTGGCCGAAAAACTCCCCCAGATATGAACCAAGCAGAGGATGCGTCGCCAACTGCTCGCGGGGCAGGCCGTGCTTGAGTTCTTCCCAGCAGGCCGATGGCAGCTTGACGTCGCGGTTCTGCTCGGGGTCGAGGATCAGCCCTTTGGGAACGAAGTCGGGAGTCGTGCGCATTTCCTCGAGCTCGCGGAAGAAGCGCTGGCGCATCATGACGATGCCTTTGTCGCTTTGCCCCAGGCGCTCTTGCGTGCGGTCGGTGATGACGCCCTGCCCCGCCCAGGCGACGAAATCCTGGTTGGCCACGTGGCTGGTGATCCATCGGCCGGTTTCGGGATCCTTGACCGGGCCATGCCAGGAGGGAATGCTTTTCTGCACATAAGGCTCCTGCTCCTTGGGAACCTTGCTGAACACCCAAAGCACACTCAAGGTGTTTTCGTCATCGATGGGCACTCGCCATTCGAAATGGTGGCCCAGGTAGAACCCGTTGGGCCATAGCGTGACGCGCCCGACCGTCCACATGACGTTGCTTTCGTCCTCGGTGCCGCGCAGGCGCCGATAGATGAAGCCGTAATCGAATTCCTGGAAATCCAGCCTGGTGTGGGTCGGCACGTAAGGCCCCAGGGAGCCCGACATCCGCGTCATCCAGTTATTGTGCGTCCATTCGAAATGCACCGGGTCGATGGAGTTTTCCTGACATTGGAACCAGTTGCAGGGCAGCTCGGCGAAAATCGCCTGGGCGAACCCGTTCTCGAAATTGAACAGGTCCCAGTCGGGCAGTTCCGGCGCCGGCGCCGGGCCCATGTAGGCCCACAGCATGCCGGCCTTGGCCTTTACGGGATAGGCCTTGATGCGGGTTTGCTTGCGCATGCGGGCCTGAGGATCCATCATTTCTTCGAACGGCTGGTGCGTGCACTGGCCGGCGACATCGTACTGCCAGCCATGGTAGCTGCAGCGTATGCCTTCTTTTTCCACATAGCCGTACGACATGTCGGCCCGGCGGTGCGGGCAATGGCGGTCGACCAGCCCGTAGTTGCCGCCAAGGTCGCGGTACAGCACCAGGTCTTCGCCCATGATGCGCACCGGCTTGGTGTCGCGGTCTTCGAACTCGCTGACCCCGGCAATGGGATGCCAATACCGGCGCAGGTAATCCCCCATGGGCGTGCCCGGCCCCACCTGCGTCAACAGCCTGTTTTTCTCTTCGCTCAACATGATTTATCTCCTGCATGCAATTCGGCCACGGAACTCCAGCCGCGGACGAGCTTTCTTCCATGATATGCCGCCATGATAAATCTATGAATTGATAAGTCAAATAAGTAGTTTCCCGATACGTCTTTTTAATGGTTAATTTTATAAAAAATTATTTTAAAAATAAATACTTATTCAAACAAACAGAAAGCAATCATAGATTATTTATTATTTTGAGTTATCAAAAATATGGATAAAAATGCTGTGAGACCCCACGCCCCAAGCGAATGCGGCGTGCCTCTGCCCATGCATCAGACACGCCCAGCCCCCTACAAACTGGCTCGCCTAATTTAGGCCCGGGTATTATTGACTATTAATTTTTATCCGGGTAATATTCAGCTAAGTACTCCACACATCCCATAAACATCCACCGATGAGCGCGTCTGTCCATGAATGAACCACTCCCCAAGTCCTACACAAGTTTCGATGGTCATCGACTCATCGCCACAGGATCCCTGCAAGCAAATGCCTTGGCAGTCAAGCGAGCGCGTGAGAGCGGCACGGCCGGCCCCGTTCTGATCTTCGAAGATGCGACTGGCCGTTCAGTCGATATTGATACCCGGGGCTCGGATGAGGCGATTGTTGCCCGACTGACTGCCGCAGCACTCGCCGAGGCGGAGCTCTCCGGCCAGCGCGACGCATCAGAGCCCACCGGCCCCAGAGGCCGTGGGCGCCCGAAGCTAGGCGTGGTTCCACGCGAAGTGACGCTGCTTCCCCGCCACTGGGAGTGGCTTGCCAGACAACCCGGCGGAGCCTCTGTAGCCTTGAGAAAGCTGGTCGAGGAAGCACGGCGAGCCAACAGCGAGAAAGACCGAATTCGCCTGGCGCAAGAGCGGGCCTTTCACTTCATGCAGGCCATCGCGGGCGATCTGCCCGGCTTCGAAGAGGCGACGCGAGCGCTTTTCGCCAATGAACTGCCCAGGGTTCGGAACCTCATCGCCGCATGGCCCCGCGATGTGCGCGATCACGCCATGCGGCTTGCTTCACCGCCGGAGCTTGCCGCCGGCAGATTTGACGAGCAGTAAGGGACTCGTCGTTTGGCGTCGTTTGGGTATGAAGCGCTGACGGGATGAGCGGCATCTGCGACAGGCGGGCCACCACGCCATGCCTTGTCAGAGAAACAGCGCGAGATCGACATCTACACGAGGTATAGTATCAGTCTGGAACTGGGGCACGGGCGGCCACAGATTATCGACGTGTATTGCGGAAGGTAGGGCGCGGCACTGAACGCTGCGTTTAGTACAGCCGGGCGGAATCACCTTCGATGCTGGCGTTGACCACCCGCCGGCAATAGGCGCTCCACTGATGGCAGACCGATGTGGCCATCACGCCGGTTTACATATCCAGCGGTCGGACTTCCATCCCAATGCGTTTCTTGAACAGGAAACCGTCCTCCGCCCGGCTATGCAGCCGCACTCTTACAAAGCCCTCGAAGGCCGGGGGCGCTTCTGTGGACGTGGTGACCACATACTGGCAGGCTGTACTGGCATTATCCTTGGCGATCTTCAGCAGCGACCAGAGTAGCACTTCACTCATTTCGGCTTCCCGTGGCGAATCGTGTAACAGAAATCCGGGATGGCTGCTTTCAGAATGGCTGCTGTCCAGTAGGCAAACCAGGTCTCCGGCGAGAGTTTCCAGAACGCCATAGGTGGTCGAATGCATCGGCCCCATATGGAACGGCGGCGTTTTGTCACAGTCGAAATTTCCCCAGGTAAATCCGGGGATGCTCCTTGCAATCGAATCTGCCGCGTCTCTCAAGGCTTGCTTGCGTTCGGCGTATTGAGATTGCTGACGATGAATGGCCAGCGTAGTCTGCGCGATCTCATTGCCCAGTGTCACCTCGTCGTTTTTCAGGGCAGCCAATTCCTGCCAATCAGACGGATTGGCAATGATGCCTTCATAGTCGTCGTATTCTGCAATCGCTGTTTCCAGATGCTTCTTTCTGCCGAGAATGGTTATTTCCTGGCTTTTATTCTCATCCAATGAGCTTGTCAGAGACACGATCCTGGCATTAAAAGGAGACAGCCTCTGTTCTAACTCGCCCAAAAATTGTTCCTGTTGTCTCAGTTCTGATTGGTATTCTTCGTTCTTCCACTGACGTTCCCTGGTGTCGCGGATAGAGCTGAGCTGTACGACGTCTATCCGATCGCGGACATAATCGCAGTCGCGCATCAGCCGGTTGCCTGGCACACAGAGCAGGAGCAGTTTTTCCTGTAGCGCTTCTGGCTCTTTCTTCAGGCGTTCAACTTCCGTATTGTTGCCGTTGATGGCCGCTTGTAGCTGGGCGATGCGGTTTTGCAGCGCTTTTTGCTGCAGCCTGAGTGGCGCCTGTTGCTCAAGAACGGCCAGCCTCTCCTGTTCCAGATAGTCACATCGTTGGCGATTTTGCTGGAGTTCCTCGGTACATTGTTCGATCCGTTGCTGGGCCAGCCCATGCAGTGAAGTTTCATCGAACAAGGAAGCCGCGCGAAACGGCGAAGATTCCTCTACACCCAATACCGTTGCCAACTGGTGTTTTACATGGGCTAGCAGGTCCGCTGGTCGGCGCTCCAAACTGGCTATCTTTGTGCGTAATTGGCCGAGACTGGTTTCCTTGCTTTTCAACTCGTTATGGAGAGAGGCGTCCGTCAATAGGCCGAGCACAATTTTCACCAGCAACGCCGGGGATTGTGCGGGCAGGGAGAAGCCGGTGCCCTCGATACGCCAGTGGTAGTAGCTCTGGTAGCGGCTGCCCTGGTCGCGGGAGCACCAAGCCAGCAGGTGTTGCCATTGGATGGCCTGATTCGAGCCGGGCAGATTCCGAACGGGCAGGATATTGGCTAGCTTTTCATCCAGTGCACGGACATAGGCATCGTGCTCGTTGTTGACTTCATTGGTAGCAAGTTGCTGCCAGGTCGCGCCTCTGGCCGCGCGGTACCGCTTCTGGTGTTGCCAGGGTTTCAATACCGTCCAGGCTTCGCCGTCCACATGCACAAGTGCGGCCACCGCGCCATTCGGCACGGCGTGGCACAGTTCGTCGCGCAATGGAGTTCCTGCCGCCCACTGAGGATCTTCGAGTACGAAGCGCAGCAACTGGCAACAGGCCGTCTTGCCGACGCCGTGGCCGGGGCTGCCTTCCATGGGTTCCGACAGGATCAAGTTTAGGCCGCGTTGCAAGGAGATTTCCCGCAACGGTGTTGCCGATTCCAGCGATTCGAGGAGCCACAGGGTTTCCACCCACACCCTGGGTTGAGTACGTCCGGCTTCTTTGGCTGCTATCGTCACCATGACTTCCACCTTATGCGCGTTTATGCGCTCCCAGGCCCGGGGCGTCGATGCTTATTTCCCTTTCTACGGCCAGTGCGTCAAGGGCCTGCTGCTGGTAGCTGCTGGCTTGCAGCAGACGGCCTGCCAGCAGCCGGGTACGTTCATCGCCAAGGATGTTGCTGAGATCAGCGCCGCTTGGTATTTCCAGTGCTTGGCCGGTAGGGATGGCTAACAGACGTCTAACCCAACTCATGACCAATGGCAGCCGTTCCAGCCGCTCTTGCGTGCGCCATTGTTCTAGTGCCTCGCTGTACTCATTGGCCTCCACTTGTGTCAGCAGGATCATGCGCAAATCCTGCTCGGACAGAGAACCGTTTTGAATCACCAGATCGCAGACCAGACCCGCCAGCCAATCCTCAGCTTCGCAGCAAGGGACGGCATCCAGCAGATAGTTAATGTAGGGTTTTGTCCTACGAGGAACTTCCACCAATCGGGTAGGCATCACATGCTGAGACGACTGTTCCTCGTCCATCACGATATCCATTAGCTTGCCAAAGCTATCCACCACGTCGTATTTGACGTTCTCTGGGGCGTAGCGGCGATTCATCTCGTCAAAAAACTTGCGGGCGCACTTGATCTTGGTTTTTTCGATTTCGCGCAGTTCCATCGTGGACATGGAACCCTTGGTTTCGGCAACGAAGTAGATGTGCTTGACCGTGCCTTCCTTGAAGCTGATCGCCCAGTCCGGGTTGTAGTCACCCACGGGCGTGGGAATCAGGAAGCCGCGCGGCAGCTTGGCATAGACCACCACTTCATTGGCCGTATCCAGTTCTTTCACGAACTCACGCTCGATGTTCGAGTCGGTCAGCACGTAGTCGTAGATGTGCCGTTGCAGCTTGTTCCCGGCCTTACTGAAGTCCTGCTTGGTCTGCCCGGCGGTGAAGATGTCCAGATCGAACTTGTCCTCGACCGGGTCGTAGGCCAGATGCTCGATGATGACCGTCGCCTTCTGTTCGTTGATGAGCCGTGTGGCTTCGGCGATGAAACTTTCTGGGTTGGTCTTGAACTGCGCAAAAACCGCGACGTTAATACCCTTGAGGATTTCCGCCGCCGTGCGGCGAGTCAATTGAGTACCTTCGGCCAGCTTGCCGATCAGGTCGTACTTGACCGCTGAATGAATCGACTGCTTGTTGTATTCGGTCTTTGTTTCGGAAACCTTGAAACCATCTCCACGCTTTAGCGCCTCGCCAGTCACCTCGTCGATCTGTTCGCCGGCCTGGATGGTGTATTGCAGCGGGGTTACGCGCAGAGCCGCGTCCAGCTCCTTGATCGCCTTTTGCACCAGTTCGTCCGAATCGAAGTCGACGCTGTAGGCCGCCTTGCGGTTGATGCGGTTCCACAGCGCCTTGAACTCCTGCTTGTCGAAGTTGGCGTTGAGCGGATTCTTCTTCGGGCGGCGGTCGTCGCCGATGTCGGGCAACTGGCTTTCGCTGAAGACGCTATCCACAAGCGTGAACACTTGGTCGCCCAAGGGAGCGAGTTCATCCGGCAGCGCAGCCAGGGTGCCATCCTTCCTGGCCTGATGGTATTTCTCGGTGATGTTGCGCTTTTTGTCGACGTAGCCGTTCTGAATCAGGTAGAACTCGATGTCGGTCGCCTGATCTTCTGTGACAGTCACTGAGCCGGTGGCCGTGGTCACCATCTTGCCAGTAAAGAATGCCTTGTCCGCCACGCGCGGACGTTCCGACAGCGACTCGCTGATGTCCTTCTGCAGCGCGGTCACGAAATCTTTGTAGCTCTCGCTGGCCACTACCGTCAGCACGTTCACATCGTGCACCGTGGCCGGGTGATCCATCCGGTCACCATTCTGATTGACCGACAGCCGCAAGCCACGCCCCACCTCCTGGCGGCGGGAGATGGTGTTGTCGCTGTGCTTGAGCGCGCAGATGACGAACACATTCGGGGTGTCCCAGCCTTCGCGCAACGCCGAGTGTGAGAAGATGAAACGCACCGGCTCAGCGAGCGACAGCAGGCGCTCTTTATCCTTCAGGATCAGGTCGTAGGCGTCCACGTCATCGGACAGCCCCGCGTTCTCGCCGCGCGCGGCAACCGCCGAATCCACCTGCCGCTTGCTCTTCTTGTCGATGGAGAAGTAGCCGCTGTGGGTCTTGTCCGCCGCGATGCCTTTCAGGTACTTGACGTAGGCCGTCTCGTCCAGGTCGAGCATCTCGTTCAGGTACTGCGTGTACTCCTCTTCAAAGATGCGGGCGTATTCGCCTTTTTCGTCCGCCTGCGCGTAGTCGCGGTACTTGGCCACCTCGTCGATGAAGAACAGGGTCAGCACCTTCACGTCCTGCTGGAACAGCACCTGCTCCTTGTCGAAATGCGCCTTGATGGCCTCCCGAATCTGGATACGGCGCAGCGCCGCCTCGGTCACGTCGCCGGTGGCGTCGCCGACCGTCAGCTCCACGCCATTGGTAAAGCTCAGAGTGTCGGTGTTGGCGTTGATGTCCGCCACCACGTAGTCGCGGTATTGATCCAGGCCATTTGAAAACTTCTCGGAAAACAGATTGTCGCCCTTGCTCAACTTGCGAACGACACGCTTGATATTACCGCCCGCCAACTTCTGCTCAAACTCGACGCGCGCCTCGGGTGGCTTCTTGCTCGAAATCTCGATGGATTGCAGGTATAGATAGCCCGCCGTGCCCGCCAGCCCCTTCACCGCGATGCCTCGCACGGCGATCTTCTTCACCAGCTTCTGGTTGTAGGCGTCCAGCGCATCCAGCCGGTGAATCTTGTTGTGGGTGGTCTTGTGGGTGGCCGAGTAGCGCAGCACCGCCAACGCCTTAAACTCTTCCAGCGATTTCAGCGTGGCTGCACCTTCCATCTTCTGCGGTTCATCCAGAATCAGGATGGGGCGGTTGGCGCTAATGATGTCGATTGGTTTACGTGATTGGAAATCATCCAAGCCGACCATTTCAGTCTCGCCTTTGGCATTCACCCTTGGCGTTCCGTATATGCGGCGAGCGTCTGCCCCTCGTGAGGCGAAAGCCTGCACGTTGATCACCATCACGTTGATGCCCGCGTCCGAGGAGAAGCTCTCCAGGTGGTGCAGTTGCTTGGAGTTGTAGATGAAGAAGCGCGCCTTCTTGTGGTACGTCTCCAGGAAGTGCTCGGCGGTGATATCCAGCGACTTGGCCACGCCCTCGCGGATGGCGATGCTGGGCACGACGATGATGAACTTGCTCCAGCCGTACAGCTTGTTCAGCTCGAAGATCGTCTTGATGTAGCAGTAGGTCTTGCCCGTGCCGGTTTCCATCTCGATGTCGAGATTGATCTTGGCAACCTTGGTCTTGACCAAGGCATCCGACAGCGGCAGGTTCTGCCCCCGCTGCACGGCGTGGATGTTATCCAGCAGGGTCGATTCCGACAGGGTGAGGTCGGCATTGCGGAAAGCCGCCTCCTGCTCTGCCGCTGCATCCGGCGCGGCCTCCAGCGCCAATGCCCCTTGTGGGTGGGCCGGCGCCGCCTTACGGGTACCGGGATCAAGGCGATAGCGAATGCCGCCGTGATGCGGCACCTGCCCCTTGAAGCAATCCACCACCGCCTGCACGGCGGCGGTCTGGTAGGCCTGGGTCTTGAATTTCAACTTCATGCCTGCGCCTCCCCAGGCGCATCATCCGCCTCCCGCAATTCACTCTCGATGTCCTCGATACGAGGCAAGTCTGTTTGCAGTTCCTTGGGCAAGGCCTGCACCAGTTGATACTCTGCAACGCCGATGGGCTTGTTCATGTCGCGCAAGGCGTACTCAGCCACCACCTTGTCACGGTTTTTGCACAGCAACAGGCCTAGGCTGGGGTTGTCGCTGGGGTGCCTGAGCTGGCTGTCCACCGCGCTGAGGTAGAAATTGAGCTTGCCCGCGTACTCGGGCTGGAACTCCCCGGCCTTCAACTCCACCACCACATAGCAGCGCAACTTCAGGTGATAGAACAACAGGTCGATGTAGAAATCCTTGTCGCCCACTTCCACATGCACCTGCCGTCCGACGAAGGCAAAGCCCGCACCCAGTTCCATCAGAAACTGGGTGACGTGCTTGACCAGCGCATCCTCGATGGCACGTTCCTGCGCCTCCTTGCCCAGACCGAGAAAGTCCAGGCGGTACGGGTCTTTCAGTGACTCGCGGGCCAGATCCGACTGCGGCCGGGGCAGGTGCTGGCTGAAGTTGGTGATGGCCGCGCCTGTACGCTGGCGCAAGCCGGATTCGATCTGGATCACCAGCACGTTGCGCGACCAGCCGTTCTCCAGCGCCTGCGTGGCGTACCATTGCCGCTCCTCGGTAGTCTGAAGCTTGTCCAGCAGGGCCAACTGGTGATACCAAGGCAATTGTGCAAGCACCGCTTGCACAAATTCGCCATCGGGCCAGGCCTCGGCAAAGGCCCGCATGTACTTGAGGTTGCGCGGGGAGAAGCCTTTCATGTCCGGGAAGGCATTGCGCAGATCGCGGGCCAGCCTGTCCACCACCTTGCTGCCCCACCCCTGGCGAGCCTGACGCGCCAGAATGTCCTGACCGATCTGCCAGTACAGCAACACCAGCTCGCGATTGACCGCAAGGGTGGCGCGTTGCTGCGCGGCATGGATGCGCTGCTTGAGTTCAGCCAGCCAGTCGGCATATCCGATGGGGCTGGCAGTCAATTCTTCTTTGCTCATGTGCGCCCCCTCAAATGCTCTTCACTTCGGTGGATGGCGACAAGAGCTTGAAGATCTGCTCCACGTTGATCTTGACGGCGCTGTCCTTGAACCCCGCATCGCGGAACACCACGCGCAGCGGCTTGTGCGTGGCCAGTTCTTTGACGAAGGCTTCATCCACGCCGCCGTGCGCGTCAAAGCAGGCGGCGAGCGCATTGCCGTCCACGAAGAACACATCCTTGCCCTGGATGGACTTCTTCTCGATGGGCAGGGCGAGGTCAACGCCCCAGTCCAGCATCACCTGGAACAGCAGGTCTTCCGCCGTGCGGTCGGGCTTGATGTTGTCCACGAACAGGTCGAGGTTGGCTTTGTCCAGCGCGTCTGGGGAGTAATACACATCGGCCATGTTGGATGTGTCGATCTTGAGGACGCGAAAGCCAAGGTCAAGTTGCCGGGACGTATCGCTTTCACCCAGTTCTTTGGCCACATTGCGTATCCGTCGCTGCCCCATTTCAAAGATCGAGGCCATGCCGGGCTCAGGCTTTGGAAGCGGTTCGGCAATCTGCACACCAATGAAGCGTCGGTTGCCGCCATCCTCGGCGTTCTGCTTCAATACGGCATGGGCCGTAGTGGCGCTGCCGCTGAAGAAATCCAGCACGATGTCGCCGTCGTTCGGCTTGCCAGCTAGTTGCAGTATGCGTTGTAACAGCTCTACCGGTTTAACGGAGTTCAGCACGTTTTCCGTGTACTCGAATTGCACGTACTTGAGAAGAGTTTTCTTGGCGTCCTGGGTATGCCCTACTTCTTCGTAGGGCCAGAGTGTTTGTGGCACCCGCCCCTGCTGCACTTCGGAAAGGAAACGCTTGAGTCTTGGCATGTTGTCACCGTCAGCCCCCCACCAAATACGATTGTCGCGGTTGAGATTGTCAAATGTTGATTGGCTAATTGACCAATACCTACCCCGAGGTGGGCCTTGAATAACGCGCCCTGATGGACAAGTCACCGGGTAGAGCCCTGCGTCATAGCGATTCCTCGCTGCTAGATCACTGGACGTCCAAGGGCCACGCGGATCGTTGTCTGGGTTCTTGTAGCGAGCAATCATTTCCTCAGTTTGCGGCAGCAGTTGAGGCAACCACGATTCGCCTTGCTTCGCATATACTAAAATATAGTCATGATCCTCGGAGAACCAGCGGGCACTATTCTTCGGAGAAAATACTTTTTGCCAAATAATCTGTGCAACAAAGTTCTTCTCGCCGAATACCTCGCTGCATGCCTTGCGCAGGTTATCGACTTCATTGTCGTCAATTGAGATGAAGACGACCCCATCGTCTTTGAGCAAGTTCCTTGCAAGCCGTAGGCGCACATAGATCATGCTCAACCAGTCCGAATGGAAGCGACCATTGGCCTCCGTATTGGCGACCAAGCGACCACCTTGCTCATCGACCTGGTTGGATTCGATCAAATAGCTTTCGGAATCCTCGCTGAAGTCATCGTCGTAGATGAAGTCTCGGCCCGTGTTGTACGGCGGGTCGATATAAATCAGCTTCACCTTGCCCAGGTACGTCTCCTGCAACAGCTTCAATGCATCCAGGTTGTCGCCTTCGATGAACAGGTTCTTCGTGGTATCGAAGTCCACGCTCTCTTCACGGCAAGGCCGCAACGTCTTGGCAATCGGCGCATTGGCCGTTAGCAGCGCCTCACGCTTGCCCGGCCAGTTGAGGTGATATCGCTCCTGCGGCCCTTCCACCAACGAAGCCGAAAGCTCCTGCCGCAACTGGTCGAAATCCACCGCCAGCTTCACACTGCCGTCCTCGCATCGCGCCTCGGTCACGCAGCCGGGGAACAGATCGCGGATGCGCGCGATGTTGTCTTCGGTCAGGTTGGGCGAGTGCATTTTCAATTTTTCCATCGTATTCTCTATGTACAATTCTTAATACTGTTTCACGCGACCACCATACGGGCCTCGTAATGCTGCTGGAAACCCGCCTCGTCGAACACGGCTTTAAATTTTTCCAAGTAATACGCGAGATCATAGTCTGCGTAGTCCATGACGCTGAAGTTGATACCGTCCTTATGCGACCCTCTATCTAGGAATCGAGCCAACGCCACGAATCGGTTGTCTTGCTGCTCCAGCTTTCCTAAAGCCGCTTTGAATTCTTCGTCCTTGTTGTTGAACGAGAAGAAGTGCTCAAGGATGCAGCGCATGGTGTTCGGCACAACATGGGCTGGCAATTGCTGATCTCTCGCCTCACGGAGGATGAACCAAAGGGCGTCATAATCGTTCATCAGCTCACTCGCCTTCATCGAACTGACTTGGGTGTGCGAATTCTTGGTCACTCTGAATAGCTGGCACTTTCCGTTCTTATCGGTCGCACTAAGCTGCTTCATCAGCTCGTGCAAGAAGAATAGGTTATGGGTCAGCACAATGACTTGGCGAACCTTTTGGCCGCCAGCTGGTGCGATCAATTCCTTGCAAATTACAGCTGCGATGTCAAAGACGTAGTTGACCGAAAGACTGGAAATTGGATCATCTATAACAACAATGGTCTTGTCCAGTTGGAACGTCTCGCCTTCTTTCACTGATCCCTTCAGCAGTTCCATGTAGTAGAGAAAGGAAATCAGGGTCTTCTCCCCCTCGCTCAATGACTTCAATTCGCCACTATTTTTCCCCTGCCGATTTAGACAATACAGGCTTTCTTGCTCTGACTTTCTGGCGATTGAAAAAGCGGAAATCCCCATGTTGGAAAGCCGCTGATTGATAGCAACCATCGCCGCATCCACGCCAGTCTGCTTTCGGCGAAGCTCGGCCAGCGTTACGTTGAGCGATCCTAACTTTGTCGCCAGCCCACTGTCCTCTTTGTCATATCCAGCCTTCTGGTCGAGAAGCGGCGCGGTCATGGCGTCGTATGTAGAAAAGGCTGCGGCTCTGTCTCGGCGAAGGACCTTCCAGAATTCGGCCTTGATACGGCGTTTTTCCGCATCACGATCAGAGATGCGCTGATTGAATCCCGAGATTCGCTGGTTGATTACGGCGAGCTTATCCAGCAAGTCACTCAGGCAGGATTCGGCAATGTTGGCAGGCTCGCTCGGTTTTTCAATTTTCGCTTTCATTGCGATCAGATTGGTCTGCAAGACCAACTTGAGCGCAGACCATGCGCCTGCTAGCCCAGCATCTTCCTTGGCAAACGGGTCTTGCAGTGCTTGATCGACCGAAGCCTCTAATGCAGAAATCGCCGCCTCATATCGCTGGGCGAGGCTTTGGATATGATCAATTTTTGCTTGCCTGTCGCCATCCAAAAGTTTGGAAAGTTCGGCGAGCAAATCATGCGGCATTGCCTGCTGGCAAAAAGGGCACTCCGGGTCATGCGCAAACTCCCGTCCTTTGTTAACCCAGTCGCTGTTCCCCCACTTCTCGATGAGTGGAGCCAACCTGCTTTGTCCAGATACAACGATGCGCTCCTGCCAGATCGCGTCAAGCTCTATCTCCTGGAATCCCGGTTCGCGCAAACTTAGCTTGGACTTCTGGGGTTCGGCCCCTGATACTTCTGCCAATCGTTTCTTTAAATTTTCAATCGTATCCAGCTCTTCGTCTTCGGCAACCTGAATAGCCTTCAGCGCGTCAAAGAAATTCTGTCGATTATTTCCATAGCCCTGTATCAACGGCTGAAGTTCTCCGCCGCTATGAGCGGCATGAGCTTTCCAAACCTCGGCTAGGGCCGTATTTTTCGCAGCAGTCAATGAGTTCGTCGCCGATGCAGTTAGCCCCTTTAACTCTTCACGTCGTGCTTCAGCAGCGGCAATCTCTGGCGTTATTTCTTCAATTTTCTTTTGCGACTGTGTATCGAGTTCACCCAAGGTGAAGATGCCTGGCATTCCAGCTACGCCACCAATCACGCGATCAACGAAGTCACTGTTATAAACCACCGGGCGATACGATCCCTGACCCGAAATCTCAACAGAGCAATGAGCGAAAGCTGGATTTTTCTCGCCCCAGCCATGAATTACTTCGCCAATGGACGACTTGCCGGCGCCATTCAGACCGTAGAAGAGCACGGGCTTCTGGGTGCTCGTATCGAGCTCGATTTCGACCGCTTTGGTCGGATGAAAGCTCTTGTAGTTGGAAATCGAAATCTTCTTTAGCATCGTCGTCCCAAGATATTTCAAATCACATAGCTCAAATTTTTTCAGCGGTTAAATACTTCAGTCTCGTTCTTCAAAGCACGCAAGGCCGCATTGATCTCCACCTTGCGGTTGAACTGCTTTTCCTTCGCCAGTCGCGCTGCTGTTTTATCCAGTTCACGCTGCTTGGCCTGCACCTGCTCCACGCGCGCCACCAGTTCGGTCAGCGTTTCCTGCGGGCGCACGGATAGAGGGATCAGGCGGTGCAGCAACTGCTCGTACAAGCCGCCCAGGTGCAGCGCTACGGGCATGGTTGTCCGCGGGCTGCCGACCGGCAGCCAGTCGGTCGCAAAGTAGTCCGATATCACCCAGCGGTTCGCATCGGACTCGTTCAGGCGTTTGTAGGCGGCGATGACCTGAGTCCTGCCCTCGAAGGCCAGCTCGAACACGATGGGGAACGGAATGGCCCCGTCAATACAACGCAACACGTCACGATGCAGTTCCGGCGTCTTGAGCTGAAGACTGAAAACCTGAATTTCTGGTACGCGGGGTCGAGCAGGCAGGTGAATCGTTTCCGGCGCGAGCTTGAACGCCCAGACGATCTGCTCGACTTGCTTGACGAACAGGTCCTTGAGGCGGGTGGTCGCGCTACTGTGCTCGTATACCTTGCTCTTGGGCAGCGTGCGGCCAAAAGCGGCCTGCGCCGGGTAGGCGATAAAGGCCGGATGTTGGTGCGCGAAGTCTGGCTGGCTCATTCGGCCTCCTGTATCACCAGAAAGGCGATCAACTCGAAATCGTCCAACCCGTTGATGATGTGCGTGAGCGCCGTGGTCTTTCCACCAGTGAACAGGCTGTCGAGGTCCTCTTCTTCCTTCACCTCGATCATCGAACGGATGGCCTTGTTCAACAGATCGGA
Organism: Eoetvoesiella sp.; assembly: GCF_035555955.1. Lineage (NCBI taxonomy): Bacteria > Pseudomonadati > Pseudomonadota > Betaproteobacteria > Burkholderiales > Alcaligenaceae > Eoetvoesiella > Eoetvoesiella sp. The sequence goes on from NZ_DATMGA010000045.1 coordinate 42,560, forward strand.
ATACGGCTGCATCTTGCGGCCGTCAGCGGTGGCTTTGTTGAAGCGTTGGCAGACTTCGGCAATCGGTGCCGCTTGCCCTTTGCAGCACGAGCGCACCAGGTCGAGCAGACGCTTGACCTCCGTGTGGTCGTGAACGACTTCGCCATCGCGGTCAATGTACACGAGGTAATAAGGATGCAGTCGGTTGTGCTGTGGCAGGTGGGCGGGCGGGTTCACGCCTGCGTTGCGGTTGCGCAGCGTGAAGATGACGCCGGGGGCGAGGCCGAGATCGTGGTTGGCGGGAACGACGGCGTGCAGTCCATTGGGCGACTTGTCCAGATCGCCGTGGGCCTTTACGTAGTTCAGCAAGTCCATGCGGAAATCGTTGAGGCCAAGATCGGTGATGGAGACGCCGGTTTTCAGGTCTTCCAGCTCAATGACTTCTTCTTGCAGGCGGCGCAGTTGCTCCTTGCGGTAGGACACGTCGTTGGCCTGCGCGGAGATGACGTTGTCGTCGCCGGTGGCGGTGACATCCACGATCATCATCCGGTTTTCGACACGTTCCTTGAGGTTGATGTATTCGTCCAGCGAGATGTCCGGCCAGTAGTTCACCAACTGGATGCTGGTGTTGGGTGAGCCAATGCGATCCACGCGCCCGAAGCGCTGGATGATGCGTACCGGGTTCCAGTGGATGTCGTAGTTGATGAGGTAGTCGCAGTCCTGAAGGTTCTGACCTTCGGAGATGCAGTCCGTGCCGATGAGCACGTCGATTTCGGCTGGCTCATTCGGCAGAACGACGGCCTTCTCTTTCGAACGAGGAGAGAAAAGCGTCAGCAGTTCCTGGAAGTCATACGCTTTGGGCAAGGTGGACTTGGGGCGATCGCTTCCTGTCACCTTGCCGGTATGCAGTTGCAGGGCCTGCAATGCGGGTGCCAGATTGGCGTGCAGATAGTCGGCGGTATCGGCGAAGGCGGTGAAGATCAGGATCTTCTTGTTGCCGGGGTTAATGGGGTTGGTGATCTTGCCCAGCACATGCCCCTTGAGATGCTGGAGCTTGGCATCGTCCTCGGGCGTGATCCTCGCCATCGAGGTCAGCAGCACTTCGATGTGGGCGAGATCGGCTTTCAGGTCGTGTTCCCACGAGGGCAAGTCCATATCGGACAGGCTGATCTTGAGCTTGCCACCGGTGTCGCTGCCTTGTTCGAGTTCATCGAGCAGGTCGTCTTCTTCGGCATCAAGGTCTTCCAGCACGCCGGTCATGTCATCCACGCTGGCCGCGCTGCCGGTCTGTTTGAAGGCCGCGATCTGCGCCAGCGTGTTCTGGTGGTTGGCTTGCAGCGATTGCAGCGTCAGCCTGAAGGACTGGACGGAGCTTTCCAGCCGCTTGAGCAGGTTGACCGTCATCAAGCGTTGCAGGCCGCTTTCCCGGCCTTCCAGGCTCAGGTTGCCCTTCTCGTCACCAGACTGTTCATTGAAACGCTCAATGTATTGCTGGCGCTTGCTGGCGAGGATGTATTTGGCGGGTGCGTACACCGCCAGCAGGAGCTGGGTCAGTTGCTCGAAAATCTCGTTGAAACCCATCACGTCATCGCGCGTCGTCAGCGCGCAATGGAACGACAAGGGCTTGCGGCGCTCAGGAAAATGGCCAATGTCCTTGGTGTCGTAGAAGGTCTGGATATGCCTGCGCGAGCGCGCGATGGTGACGCTGTCGAGCAGCTCGAAGAAGTCGAAGTCCAGCGCATCCAGAATGGCGCGTGGCGTGCGTTGCTCCGGCGGCAGCTTCGACCAGGCATTGAATGCTTTCTGCGCGTTGCGGAAGACCTCTTCCACCGATTTGCTGGTGCGCAGCTTCTTGTTGAGATTTTCCGAGTCGCCTTCATAGGCGAGCGCGAGCTGGTTCCTCAGATCCGTGAAGCGGTTGTTGACCGGCGTGGCAGAGAGCATCAATACCTTGGTCTTCACGCCTTCACGAATGACCTTGTTCATCAGCTTCTGGTAGCGGGTTTCCTTGTCCTTGTAGGCGTCGTTGTTGCGGAAATTGTGCGATTCGTCGATGACGACGAGGTCATAGTTGCCCCAGTTGATGCGGTTGAGCGGCGTGCCGAACGATTCGCCGCTGGTACGGCTCAGGTCAGTGTGGGCCAGAACGTCGTAGCCGAAGCGATCCTTGGCGAAAGGGTTGGTCTTGAGGTTGCGGTTGTAGTTGAGCCAGTTGTCGGCCAGCTTCTTGGGGCACAACACCAGGACGGACTTGTTGCGCAGCTCGTAATACTTGACCACGGCCAGCGCGGTGAAGGTCTTGCCAAGGCCGACGCTGTCGGCAAGGATGCAGCCGCTGTAGGTCTCCAGCTTGTTGATGATGCCGGTGGCCGCGTCCTTCTGGTAGTTGAAGAGCTTGTTCCAGATCAGCGTGTCCTGATAGCCGGTGCGGTCGTTGGGCAGGACGTCTTCGTCGATGTCGCCCAAGAACTCATTGAAGATGTTGTAGAGCACCAGGAAATAGATGCTCTCGGGCGCGTTTTCCTGATAAACCGAGGCGATGTGGTCGCAGATTTGGGCCGTGACGTCTTCCAGTTTTTCCGGGTCGTTCCAGATTTGATCGAACAGGCTCAGGTAGGTGGCCGTAAAACTGGGTTCGTCCATCTTGTTGACCAAGTTGGACACGGCATTGCCCTGTTGGTAGCCCAGATCGACGGCGGTAAAGCCGTGTAGCGGCATATAGGCAGTGTCGGTACTGCCCGACTGCACGCAGGCGAACTGCTGCATGGGAGCTTTGCTGCGATTGCTTCTGAATTTGGCCTTACGTCGTAGCCAGTCGGCGCATTCCCGGGCAACCGCCCTTTGGGTGAGTTGGTTGCGCAATTGGATTTCGAACTCGCTACCGTACAGGTTACGCTCCCGCTCCAGCTTGGGGATGTGGAACTCGCGGCGTTCCTTGCGGATCTTGTCTGTGACTTCGTCGGCCACAAAGGTGGGAGAGGTGAAGATGAAGTCCAGTTCATCGATCTTTTCCAGTTCGGACTTCAAGGCCTCGTAGGCATACATTGAAAAGCACGAGGCTGCAATCTTCAGGCGCGCGCCGGTCCTGAGAGTCTGCTTAAGATCGTCGCCTAGCAAGCGGCTGATGTTGTCGATCAGTTCCATCGTGCTCCCCTTACGCTCGCTTGATCCATTTCGCCCCACGCCCTTTGCCAGTAGACTCAATCAACCCTTCTGACTTAAGTGCCCGCAACACCTGCCGTACCATGTCCCGACTCACTCCCGGGCAAGCCGCCTCAACCTCCGAAATCGAAAATGGTAAAGTGCGCCCCAGGACGTCCGCCCGCACGCGGTCGCCCTTGCTGCCACGCCCCCGCTCGATGGTGCCAACACGCTTCTCGAACTCCCGGTAAGCCCGGAGCAAGGCACCCCAGAAGTAGTCCAGCCAGGGTTTGACGTCATGTTGCCCCTGATGCCATCCCTGCGAACTGGCTTCCAACGTCTCGTAATAGCCTTCCTTAGTGCTCTCAAAGATGCGCTCCAGGCTGATGTAACGGCCTACGGCATAGTCGAAGCGATAAAGCATCAATAAGGTCAACAAGCGGGACATACGCCCGTTGCCATCCGGAAAAGGATGAATACACAGAAAGTCGAGCATCGCCAGCGGCACCAGCACCAGCGGATCGGCCAAATGCTGATCCAGTGAGGTGGCGTAATAGCGGCTCAGATCGGCCATGGCCATCGGCGTCAGATGCGCAGCAACCGGCTGGAAACGCAGCCGTGAAGCGCCGTCTGAATAGCGTTCGATGATGTCATTATTGGCGGCCTTCCAGCGCCCGCCACCCTGCGGCATGTAGTGGTAAAGCAAGGCATGCAATTGCTGCACCACACCTTCGTTGAAAGCCATGTTCTCAGCCGATTCGTGAATCAGCGCCAGGGCATCGCGATAACCGGCAATTTCCTGTTCAGAGCGGCTCTTGGGCGCCACGTTGCGGATCACCAGTGACTTCAACCGCGAGGGAGCGACGACAACGCCTTCTAGCCGGTTAGAAGACTCAGTGGACTCAACCACGGCAATCTGACGCAGTCCTTTGAGAGCTTCCGGCGACTGCGTAGTATAAAGCTGTTGCTTGCCCTGGTACTCGCCCAATAACCGCAACGAGGCTGCTTGGGTGCCATCGAAGCGAAGCGCTGCGAGGTACTCGGGTGTGAGCGAATGCATTGAAATGTAAGCTCGGCCTGTGTAAATGGGGTAATCATAGCCTTTAAATGGGGTATTGTCTCGAAAAGTACCTCATTACTACTATTTCATCACCCCATTTTCTGAGCGTAGGTCGGCCTGCGCAAGGCCTGCTCAATCCAACGCGCCCCGCTCCGATATCCACCCATCCATCACACGTTGAATAAAAAATTCAACACGTCCCCGTCCTTCACCACATACTCCTTGCCCTCAGCCCGCATCTTGCCGGCTTCCTTGGCGCCCTGCTCGCCCTTGCAGGCGATGAAGTCGTCGAAGCCTATGGTCTGCGCGCGGATGAAGCCGCGCTCGAAGTCGGTGTGGATGACGCCGGCGGCCTTGGGGGCCGTGTCGCCGATGTGGATGGTCCAGGCGCGGACTTCTTTGACGCCGGCCGTGAAGTAGGTTTGCAGGCCCAGCAGCGTGTAGGCGGCGCGGATCACGCGGTTCAGGCCGGGCTCGTCCATGCCCATGTCGGCCAGGAACACGCTTTTGTCTTCGTCGTCCAGCTCGGCGATTTCAGCCTCGACCGCGGCGCATACCGCCACGACGGGCGAGTTCTCGGCCTGCGCATAGTTCTGCACGGCTTCCAGATGCGGGTTGTTGCTGAAGCCGTCTTCCTTCACGTTGGCCACGTACATGCAGCGCTTGGCGGTGATGAAGCAGAACTGCTTGATGAGGGCGAGCTCGTCGTCGTCCAGGCCCAGCGAACGGATGGGGCGGGCCTCGTTCAGGACGGGAATGATTTTTTCCAGCACGGCCACGAGCTTGATGGCCTCCTTGTCGCCCGCGCGCGCCGTCTTCTGGTTGCGCTGCAGGGCCTTATCGGCCGAGGCCAGGTCGGCCAGCGCCAGCTCGGTGTTGATGACTTCGATATCCGAGATGGGGTCGATGCGGCCCGCAACGTGAATGACGTTGTCGTCCTCGAAGCAGCGCACCACATGCACGATGGCATCGGTTTCGCGGATATTGGCCAGGAACTGGTTGCCCAGCCCCTCGCCCTTGGAGGCGCCCGCCACCAGGCCGGCGATGTCGACGAACTCGACCACGGCCGGCAGGATGCGCTCGGGCTTGGCGATTTCGGCCAGGGCGGCCAGGCGCTGGTCGGGCACTTCGACCACGCCCACATTGGGCTCGATCGTGCAGAAGGGGTAGTTTTCCGCCGCAATGCCCGCCTTGGTCAACGCATTGAATAGAGTAGATTTTCCTACGTTGGGCAGGCCAACGATGCCGCATTGCAGAGCCATGAATATCCTGTTTTCTTAATTGAAGCTGTAATTTGCAGCCATTTTACCGTGCCGGGGCAGGCATCATTCAAGCCGCCAGCTGCGGCACCGTGTGCAGCACGATCCACACGATCAGCAACGGGCCGCTGTTGAACAAGCCATGCAGCAGCATGGAAGCGCCGATTCCCCGGCGCACGCGCATCCAGCCCAGCGCCAGCCCGGTCAGCCACTGCGGCAGCACCAGCAAAGGCATCAACCAGTAGGGGGTGTCGTGCAGCGAAAAATTATGCAGATGTATTGCCGCGAAAAGCAGGCACGACACATGGAACACCCACGGAAACCAGGCCTGGTAGGCGCGGCGTTGGCGCCAGGACAATTGGCGAACAGCCCTGTCCAGCGAGAATGGGCGGCTCTCTATGCGCCAGCACAGCAGCACAATGGCCGCGACCAGCACCATCGTGCTCCATCTTGACCCCGCGAGCATGGCCACCACGGCCACGGGAAGCAGCCACAACGCCCGGCCGGGCCGGCGCAAGCCGTAGCGAAAGACCAGCTCTTCCACGACGGGCGCCCACAGTACCGCCTGCAGCCACGGAATATTGCCGAGGTCCAGCCGGTGCTGGGCTCCTCCCGCGCCTGCCGCCATGAAGGCGATGGGTCCCAGGAACACCATGTTCACGAACCAAAGAAACGCGGCCCATTGCAGCATCTGGCGCCAGGACACGACAGGCAGCCAGTCGGCCTGCCAGCTATTGCACGCCGCGCAGCGGCCCGGCGCTCTGGGCGCCAGGCGCGGCCGCGCCAGAAAGCGCGCGAACAGCCGGAACTCGTCGCGAAACCGGCCGCCGGCGGGATCGGCCTTAAGCACTGTTTCCTTCGTGCAACTGATGCATCGCTTTGGTGAAATCGCCTTTCAGCATCAGCGGAACCACGGCCCGACAGCGGTCGATCACCCCTTCAATGGCCTGGAGCTCTTCGCGCTTGGGCGGGTTGAGCACGAACCCCACCACCTGCTGCGCCAGCCCCAGCGACCGGGGATGGCCGATGCCGATGCGCAGGCGCCAGAAGTTCGGGCTGGAAAAAGCCGACTGGATATCGCGCAGGCCATTGTGCCCGGCGTGCCCGCCGCCCTGCTTCATCTTGACCTGCCCCGGCAGCAGATCCAGCTCGTCGTGCAGCACCAGTACCTCTTCGGGCGCCAGCTTGTAGAAGCGCATGAGCGCGCCGGCCGCCTGGCCCGAACGGTTCATGAACGTGGTGGGCTTGGCCAGCACCACGGGTTCGCCTTCGAAGCGCCCCTTGGCCACCCAGGCGGAAAAACCTTTTTCCAGACTGAAGCCGGCCTTGAAATCGTCGGCCAGATGGTCTGCCAGCCAGAAGCCCGCATTATGGCGCGTGGTTTCGTACTCGGGGCCGGGGTTGCCCAGCCCGATGATCAGGCGGATAGGAGGCTTCATAGGTCGCTATAAAATATGACGGTGTCCGGATCGATGCCGGCGGCATGCCGGACCGGATGGTGGACATGGTAAAACAAAACCCCTGATGGCAGCCGCCAGCAGGGGTTCTTGCCCTGCCCCGCCGTCGGTCAGGACAGCGCGGGCACAGCCACGAAACACGATGATTATTCGGCTTCGGGAGCGGCAGGCGCTTCAGGGGCCGCTTCGTCGTCGCCAGCACCGCCGGCCTTGACGGGAGCAGTAGCCAATGCGGGGTTGCCGTCGCCGCCGTGGGCTGCGAAGGTCACGCCCTTGGGCAGGGAAACCTGATCCAGGTGGAACGTGGCGCCCGCTTCAAGCGTGCCCAGGTCGACCGTGATGGAGGCAGGCAGATCCGCCGGCAGGCAGGAGATTTCGAGCTCGGTCAGCAGGTGGCTGATGATGGACTTGCCAACCTTCACCGCGGGCGAGTTTTCGCCGTTGATGAAATGCAGCGGCACCTTGGTGGTGATGGCATGCGTTGCATCGACACGCTGGAAATCGACGTGCAGGACTTGCTGCTTGTAGGGGTGCCATTGAACCGAACGCAACAGGACCTGTTCGGTCTTGCCTTCGAGCTCCATGCCCAGGATGGACGCGTGGAATTCTTCCTTGCGCAGGGCGTGGTAGATTTCGTTGTGATCGAGTTCGATGTTCAGCGGCTGTGCCTTGCCGCCGTAGACGATGGCGGGGACACGACCAGCGCGGCGCAGGCGGCGGCTCGCACTCGTACCCTGAACGCTACGCAAAGTGGCATTGAATTTCATGGAAAAGCTCCAAAAACAATGGGCATGAAAGCCCTGTGGTAAACCGCGGCGCTCATGCGCCGCGCTGTATCGCTGCCTGCCGCGACCAGCAGGCAACGGAAAACGGATTTTAATCGACGAACAACGAACTGACCGATTCGGCGTTGGAAATGCGCAGCATGGTTTCGCCCAGCAGCGACGCGCACGACAACTGGCGGATCTTGCCGCAGCCGCGCGACTCGTCGGACAAGGGAATGGTGTCGGTGACAACCAGCTCGTCGAGGTCGGATTCGGAGATGCGCTGCACCGCGCCGCCCGACAGGACGGCATGGGTACAGTAGGCGTAAACGCCCAGGGCGCCGCGTTCTTTCAGGGCCTGGGCCGCCTTGCACAACGTGCCGGCCGTATCGACCATATCGTCCATGATGATGCAGGTGCGGCCGTCGATTTCGCCGATGATGTTCATGACTTCGGACACGTTGGCCCGCGGACGGCGCTTGTCGATGATGGCCAGGTCGGCCTCGAGCTGCTTGGCCAGCGCCCGGGCGCGCACCACGCCGCCGATGTCGGGCGACACCACCACGACGTTCTGGTAGTTGCGGCGCCAGATATCGCCCAGCAGCACCGGACTTGCGTAGACGTTGTCGACGGGAATGTCGAAAAAGCCCTGGATTTGGTCGGCATGCAGGTCCATGGTCATGACGCGGTCGACGCCGGCGACCTGCAGCATGTTGGCCACGACCTTAGCCGAAATGGCCACGCGCGCCGAGCGCGGGCGGCGGTCCTGGCGGGCATAGCCGAAATAAGGCATGGCGGCGGTGATGCGGCCCGCCGAAGCGCGGCGCAAGGCATCGACCATGACCATGACTTCCATGAGGTTGTCGTTGGTCGGCGCGCAAGTGGGCTGCAGCACGAAAACGTCTTTGCCGCGAACGTTCTCGTTGATTTCGACCATGACCTCGCCATCGGAGAAACGGCCCACGGTCATTTTGCCCAACGACATATCCAGGTGATTGACAACATCGACCGCCAGGCGAGGATTGGCGGTGCCGGTAAAAATCATGAATCTGTCGTTGGTCATGATGGAAGGTATATGTTCCGAGTCGTTAAACGACAAAGCTGTTGACCAGCACACCCGTTCGGGGCCGACTCAACAGCTCGTTTAACTGCAAAGCCTGGGATAGGCTTAGAAAGTTGGCTGGGGAAGAAGGATTCGAACCTTCGCATGCTGGAATCAAAATCCAGTGCCTTAACCAGCTTGGCGATTCCCCAATTAATCTTGCAACCAGTGCCTTAGCGGATGATCGACAAGACCCGGGCAAGCCCACGCGTTATCGATGACTGCATCGCCACCGGTACTACTGCTTTTATTACTAATGCAGCGTATTTTACCGATAATTTCCTGCTGACATCCAGCCGCTTGCTCCATGCTTACAAATTCGGCAAAAAGACAAGCGCCCGATCCTGTCATTCTTGGCTGTATTCCCTGCTCGAGCAGCCATTCGGCTGCGCGGCGAACCGCGGGATACTTGCCAAAAACAACCGGCTCCAAATCGTTGCGTCCAAAAAAAGGAACCTGGCCTTCAAACCAGCCACCGGGTTGACTAAGCCGACTCAAGCTGCCGCGGCTAAGGCTACCGTTTTTTTTCGCTTCAATTTTTTGCCAATCAGCAAAGACCGATATTTTGATGCATGGAGAATTTCTTGTCAAATCGGGGGCCGAAAACACTCCTGCGGTCGGCACCTTCTGATGCGGCCGCACCACGACGTAAGCGCGCTCGGGCACGCCGACCGGGCTCAGTATTTCGCCTATGCCTTCAGCGAAGGCCGGCTGGCCGAACACAAACACCGGCACGTCCGCCCCCAGCGGCAGGGCCAGCCGCATCAGCGCCTGCCGGTCCAGGCCCGTCTTCCACAAACGGTTGAGGGCGATGAGCGTGCTGGCGGCGTCGCTGGACCCGCCCCCCAGACCGGCGCCCGTTGGAATCTGCTTTACGTAATGAATTTGGGCGCCCTGCCTGGTGCCGGTGGCCTGCTGCAAGGCCCGGGCCGCCCGCGCAACCAGGTCCTGGGCGGGATCCAGGCCTTCGACGGCGCTGTCGCACATGATGCGGCCATCGGCGCGCAAATCGAAATGCAGCGTGTCGTACAGGCCGATGAAGCGGAACACCGACTGCAGAAGATGGTAGCCATCGGGCCGGCGGCCCACGACGTGCAGGAACAGATTGATCTTGGCCGGCGCCGGGACGTCGTACAGTACCATGCCCGCCCTAGTCGCCGTCGACGACCAGGCGCACGCTGATGTCGCGATCCGCTTCACCGCGGCTCAAGCGGAGCAGGCGGGGGCCCAGGCTGTCGTAGCGCGAAAGGGCCACCTGCCAGCCTGCCTGCGTGAACTCGATGGGCTGTCCCGCGTCGTTCTTGCGCAACTCGCCGACCGGCGCCGCGCCGGTTCGCCCGCGCAGCCAGTCGCGCAAACCCGCGACCGGGATCGGGCTGCCCAGCACCTTGGCAACCAGGCCGTCGGCGTCGACAGCGCTTTCGGTGTCGCCATTGCTGCGTGTCATGACTGCCATGCGCGGCGAAACCTTGACCCGCGCCAGCGTGCTGCCCAGGGGGTTGGCCAGGTCGAGCACCAATTGGTCGCCCGCATCGTGCCAGGCAAAGCCGCCCTGCACCGCATCTTGATGGCCATCGCGATAGGCCACGGTTACGGCAAAACGGCCCGTACGGTCGAAAGCCCGGCTGCCGCCCTCGCCGACGATTTTGTTCGGAGTGGCGCAGGCCGCCAGCAGCAGCCCGCAAAAACCGGCCAGCATTCCCGCCCGCCAGCGCCTCGCCCAGGCTGCCATCATGGCAGCTTCACCTTGAAGCGCTCGAGCGTCTTCAGCAGGGTTTCGTTGTCGGGGTCCTTGGCCATGCCGGCCGCCCAGACCTTGCGGGCCTCGTCATGCCGCTTCAGCTTCCAGAGCACTTCGCCCAAATGGGCGGCCACTTCGGCAATGGGCATGATGTTGTACGAACGCTGCAAATATCCCAGCGCCGCCTGCAGGTCGTTGACCCGGTAAAAATACCAGCCCACGCTGTCCAGAATAAAGGGACTGTCGGGCTGCAAGTCCAGAGCCCGCTCCAGCAGTTCCTGGGCCTCGTCCAGGCGCGTGTTCTGGTCGGCCAGGGTATAGCCCAAGGCGTTGTAGGCGTCGGCGTCGTTCGGCTCCAGCTCGATCACGCGCCGCATCAGCTTCTCGAACTCGTCCAGCTTGCCCTGCCTTTCGTACAACATGCCCAGGTCGAACTTGATTTCGGCGCTGTCGGGCAGGCTTTTGTCGGCCTTGACCAGCACCTCGACAGCCTGGTCGGAGCGCCCTGCATCACGATAGATGGAGCTCATGGTCAGGGCCTTTACCGCCCGCTCATGGCGGCTTTGCGCCTTGGCCGCATCTATGGTCTTGCGCGCCTGCGGAATATTGCCCAGGCGGCCCTGCAGCACGGCCTGGTGCATGCGGGCCTGAAACACCAGCGCGGGGTCGTCGATGAGCTCCAGTTGCTTGATCGCCTCGTCCAGCCTGTTTTGCTTTTCGGCGATCTTGACCAGCAGAAGGCGGGCGTCCGAGGCGTCCGACATGGCGTTGCTGGCCCGATCGTCGATGGACTGGCGGCGCTGCGTCTGGACATTGATGTACTCGTTCAGCAAAGACTTGGCCTGCTCGTAGCGGCCGGCCTGGAAATTGACCTCGGCCTCGGTGTAGAGCAGGTCGAAATCCTCGGGCGCGGCCTGGCGCATGCGATGCACCAGCGCCAGCGCGCCCTCGAAATCCTTGCGGTCGACCAGCCGGCTGGCCAGCAGCAGTTGCAGCCGGCGCGCCTGGGGGTGTTTGTCGATGAAGTCGTAAGCGGACTGTATGGCCTGGCCCGGGTCGTCCTTCAGGCCGTATTCGAGCAGGCGCTGCGCCGCCGGCTCGGAGTTGGGATCCATGGTCAGCGCCTGGCGCGCCTCGCCCAGGGCCCGAGCTACGTCGCCCGCCGCCCAGGCCGCATCGGACAGCGCCAAATGAGCGACGGGCGTGGCGCGCGCCGGACCATCCAGCGCCTGATCCAGGATTTCCAGCGCCACCTTTTTGTCGTTCAGTTTGCTGACGATGACCAGGGCCTGGCCGATGGCCGTGCTTTTATCGCTGGCCTTGGCGATGCGTTCGCGCAATGCCAAGGCCATGCCGGCGGTCTGGCCGTTCGAGGCCGCCAGCGCCAGGGAACTGGCTACCGCCTCCTGGTCGCCGGGTGCAAGAAACGCCCATTCTTGCGCAGCCTCCTGGGCGCGGCGCATATTGCGGTCGACAATGGATAGCTGAAACGCTTTTTTCGCCAGGCGGGGGTCCGATGTGTCCTTGGCCAGATCCAGGTACCCCTGGCTGGCCGTGTCGTAGTCACCGCGCTGGGCGGCGATTTCGGAAGCCAATATGCGGTAGAGGAGATCACCTGTCAGCTTGACGACGGGCGGCTCGCCGGCCCGCAACCGGATCTGCTCGACGTGCTGGCCCGACCCTGGCTCCGGGGCGGCAAGGGCCGCGGCGGGAATCTGCAGGAACAAGCTGGAAAAGACAGCCAAAAAAACAGAGTTTGAAGGTTTCATTCATCAGAACCATTGCCGCCGAGGCCGAATGGCCCGACATGGCAAAATAACATAACGTTTTAGTTTTATTAGGATGTTAGCACCCCGACATGCCAGAACTGCCAGAAGTTGAAACCACTCGTCGCGGAATAGCGACGATTATGCCCGGACATGTGCTCCAACGCCTCATTGTGCACGAGCCGCGCATGCGCTGGCCCGTCCCTCCCGGCCTTTCCGACCTGGTTCAGGGCCGGGAAGTGCAAAGCTGCGAGCGCCGGGGCAAATACCTGCTGATCAATTTTGCATCCGGCACGATGATTGTCCATCTTGGCATGTCGGGTTCGCTGCGCCGCGTGGCGCTGGATGAAGAACGGCGCAAGCACGACCACGTCGAATGGGTGTTCGAGCATGCGCGATTCCTGCTGCACGACCCGCGCCGCTTCGGCGCCGTGCTGTGGCACCCGGCGGCCAACGGCCCCATCCTGCAGCATCCGCTGCTTGCGAAGCTGGGACTGGAACCCTTCGATCCCCTATTCACCCCCGAATGGCTGCACCGGCATCTGCAAGGCAAGAGCCTGGCCATCAAGCAGGCCTTGCTGGCCGGCCAGATCGTCGTGGGCGTGGGCAATATCTATGCATCCGAGGCCTTGTTCCGCGCCCGCATCCACCCCGAAACCGCCTCCGGCAAGCTATCGCTGAAACGTTGCGCCCTGCTGTGCGACGCGGTCCGGGCGACCCTGGCCGACGCCCTGGAATCGGGCGGCAGCACCCTGCGGGACTACGTGAACGCCGGCGGGCAGGCCGGCGCCTATTTCGAGATTCACGCGGCCGTCTACGACCGCGAAAAACAAGCCTGCCGCCAATGCGGGACACCCATACGCAAAATCGTGCAAGGCCAGCGCGCCACGTACTTCTGCCCCAAATGCCAGCGTAAATAAGCCGATGGCCTGATGCACGAAAAGGAGCCGCCGGCTACGGCCCTGCCGGAGACGCGGCGGCTCGCGCCGCGAATATGAGGGTATCAGGGCAAGTGCAGCAGCACGGGCAGCCACCCGCAGCCCTGGGCATACTCGATGAACTCGAAAACGGGCACAGCCAGGAAATAAGGCAGCGCATCGCGCACCGTATTCCATAACCCGCCAACGTCGATCAGCAGGTCTTTATCGGACTGCCACCGCGCAAGCCTGGGCCAGAAGCGCGGCACCCGCGCGCAATACAGGTCGAACTCCGAGCCGAAAACCCTGCGGAGCAGAATTTCTTCCTGGCCGATGACGTAATTGAAAACACCATACACGCACACGGCCAAAAGCAAGCCGAAGACCACGCTGCCGGTCTGCATGCCGATACCGGCGACGGCTGTCACGGAAAACAGATAAAGCGGATTGCGGCTGACCGAGTACGGCCCCTGATGAACCAGCGTTGCCCCCTTATGGCCGCCCAAGTACAGAATGCACCAGCTGCGGCCCAGGAAAGCCGCAAAAATCAGGGTCAGGCCCAGCCATTCAATGCCGCGATGCACGGGCGACCCGCTTGCCCAGGTCGAAGCCAGAAAAGGCGAAATGAGTACGGCAAGAACTCCCAGCGCAACCAGCGTGTAGCGCCGCCGCACCTGGACAATGGACAGCCGCCTCCAGATTTCATCGATGCTTCGTTCGGAAAGCGCGGACGGGCGGTGATGGGCGGTAAAAAACATGCAATCGTTCCTTCGCAAAACAGGCCGGCGCACGCACATGCGCAACTCAGCCGCCTGCCAGAATACGAAGCACGGCATGAAAAAAGCGTTGATTATTTCTGAATGAAAACTGAATGAACCGCCGGATCGCCATTCAGGTGCCCGCCCGGCAAGGCCTTCGCGCTCACCAAAGACGGGTTTGCCGGAAAAAACCGGCTTTTAATCCGGGGCGAAACACAGGGTGAATGTCGTGCCCGCGGACGGCCCCTGATGGACGGATTCGACGCTCAAGCGCCAGTGATGCAAGTCGCACACCCGCTTGGCGATCGCCAGCCCCAGGCCGCGCCGCGCATCCTGCGGGCCGCCCCCCGTGATGCCCGGACCGCTGGCATCACCGCGCCGGTGGCTGTAGTAACGCTCGAAAACCAAAGGCAGGATCCGCGCCGGAATGCCCCGCCCATCGTCGGCGAACCGCAGGCAGCCTTCCTGTCCGACACCAACGGTAAGCGTCGCGGGCGCGGCATGCTCGATGGCGTTGCGCACAAGATTGCGCATGACGATCAACACGGCATACGGATCCAGCATCAGGCGCATCGCCTCTGGAATTTCATTACGCAGCACCAGGCCGGTTTTCTCGGCTTCGGGCTGCAAAGCCATCCAGGCCTCGTCCAGGCTTTGCCGCAAGGACAAGCTGACGGGATGGCTGAGTTCCGGGCGGGTCAATGCCAACGCGCTGGCCAGGCTGCTGGTTGCCGCATCGGTGCTGGCGATAATCCGTTTCAGGCGCATGGCGGTATCCGGCGACAGCGCCGGATCGAACAAAGCCATTTCGCCATCGCTGCGGATCGCGGACAGCGGCGTGCGGATTTCATGGCTGAGGTTCGAGGCGAACTCACGCTCGAAGGCAATGGATTCTTCCACCCGGTTCTGCACGCGATTGAACACCTCCACCAACCGCCCCATTTCGTCGTCCCTGGCCACCCTCAGATTCGGCGCTCCGGGCGCCCAGGTGGACAAGCGGTCGGTCAGATCCAGCATGGGCTCCACCACGAGCCGCGCCAGCCAGCGGGCCAGGAACAGCGCCCCCAATACGCAGAAAAACCCAAGGGCGGCCATGATCAAACCGAATTCGGTGACGCGGTCTTCATGCGCCGTTGCATCGTAACGCAAATAAAGCATTCCCTCGGGGGTATCCTGAACCAGAACATGCCAGGTCTGCTTTTCGGGGGACAGCAAGTGCAAACCCGCGCCCAAGGGCCTCAAGAGTTCGGGCAGCATCCTGGCGTCGTCGCGATCGGCGACTATCCAGCCCTGAATCGAAGCGCCCAGCTCCGCCGGATTCAACTGTTTGGGAATGATCTCGCCCTTGCCCATCTGCTCTTGAATCTGCTGCGCCTGCGTTGTCAGCACCGCGTCCACCAGATCGTCCTCCATCTGGTCGAAAATAATATAGGCTGCCAGGCAAAACGCCGCCACGAACGAAGCCACCAGGCCGGTCAACGCCCATATCACGCGAGAGGTCAGCGACGATCCAGGTTTCATGGCTCCCCCCGCATTCCGCTCATGACCTTGAAGGCCGAACCAGCTTCCAGCCCAGGCCATGCACGGTTACCACGCCGTCGAAACCCGCTTCGAGCAGTTTTTTTCTTAGCAAATGCACCTGGCTGCGCAAGGCATCGGCTGACGGAGGGCCATCGGGCCAGAGCGCCTGTTCGAGCGCCCGATGCCCAACCACCCTTTCCGGACTGCACAGCAGCAGACCCAGGATGAGCAAGGCCTTGCGCGCCAGCGCGACCGGCCTGCCATCCACGGTTACGGACTGACTGGCCGGGTCGTACACCAGGCCATCGAACTCGAGCACCTGCTCACCATCCTTGCCGGACTGCCGGCGCAGCATGACCAGCAGCCTGGCCTCGACCTCGGCCAAGGCAAACGGCTTGGTCAGGTAGTCGTCGGCGCCAAGGCCGAATGCGGCAAGCTTGTCGTCCAGTTGATCCCGCGCGGTCAGCATCAGCACCGGAATAGACGCTTTGCGCTCTTGCCGTAAAGTCCGCAAGACACCATAGCCGTCCAGCCCTGGCAGGCCGATATCCAGGATCGCCGCATCGAAGTGGTGGGCATCGAGCAAGGCCAGCGCCTCATGGCCTTCGTAGGCGACGTCCGGCAGAAACCCCCGCATCTCGAGAAAATCGTAGAGATTCGCTGCAATCGTGAAATCATTTTCCACGATAAGGATGCGGGCCTTCGCAGCGGACATATTACGTTGGGCCGGCCAGCACTTTGCCGGGATTCATGATGCCCTGCGGGTCGAGCGCCTTTTTTATGCGCCGCATCAGGTCCATTTCCACCGGATCCTTGTAGCGCGGCAGGACGTCGCGCTTGAGCTGGCCCACGCCATGCTCGGCGCTGATGGAACCGCTGAATTTGTGCACGCTTTCGTGCACGACTTCGTAGACGGCGTCCTGCTTGGCCAGCAGTTGATCTTCGGAATACTGGCCGCGCGCCACGTTGTAGTGCAGGTTGCCGTCGCCCAGGTGGCCGAAGATGATGTGCTGGATTCCTGGGAATTTCGCCTGCAACGCCGCGTTGGTGGTCTCGACGAACTCGGCCATGTGCGAAACGGGAATCGAGACATCGTGCTTGATGCTCTTGCCCAGGTCCTTTTCGGCCAACGGTATGCTTTCGCGCAAATGCCACAGCGCCTTGCTTTGCGCAATGTTCTCGGCGATGACCGCATCGGCCACCAGCCCCGCCTCGATGGCGTCGCCCACAATGGTTTCGAACCGCTCGCGCGCATGCTCGGCGCTTTCACTGTCGGAAAGCTCCAGCAAGGCGTACCACGGCAGCTGGGCCGACTCGCCCTCGAACGGAATGCGCTGCTGCGGATAGCATTGCACGACGTTATGAAGGCAGTCGCCGGCGATGAGTTCGAAGCCGGTCAACGCGGGACCGAAACCCTTGCGCGCCGCCGACAACAGCGCAACCGCGTCGTCGACCGAATTCAGGCCAAGCAGGGCCGTGCACTGCGCCACGGGCTGGGGGTAGAGCTTGATGGTGGCGGCGGTGATGATGCCCAGCGTGCCTTCGCTGCCAATGAAGATGTCGCGCAGGTCGTAGCCGGTGTTGTCCTTGCGCAGCCCGCGCAAGCCGTGCATGATTTCTCCTTCGGCGGTTACCACCTCCAGGCCCAGCACCAGTTCGCGCGCATTGCCGTACCGCAGCACCTGGGTACCGCCCGCATTGGTCGCCAGGTTGCCGCCTATGGTGCAACTGCCTTCGGCGGCCAGGCTCAAGGGAAACAGGCGATCGGCATCGCGGGCGGCCTGCTGCACGTTTTGCAGAATGCACCCCGCCTCGACCACCATGGTGTCGTTGTCGGTATCGATGCCGCGTACGCGATTCAAACGCCCCAGGGATACGACCAGCGCCGTGCCGCTGGAATCGGGGGTGGCCGCGCCGCACAGCCCGGTGTTGCCGCCCTGCGGCACAATGGGCACTTTGTTGGCCGCGCACCATTTCACAACGCCGGCTACTTCCTGAACAGAACCGGGCCGAACCACGGCAACGGCCTTGCCGCTGTAGCGCCCGCGCCAATCGGCCAGATAGGACTCGGCATCCTCGCCGGTCAGGACATACTGCTGGCCCAGTATTTGCACCAGTTCGTTCAGAAACTCCATTGCCAACCCTTATCAATGCCGCCAAAGCGCAGCGTCCCCTATTTTAGTCGCGCTTTGCGCGGCGGCGAAACCAACCGCCGGCGCTTCACCACTGGCGTTGCCGCCCTCCCCCAGGGCGGCTCGATTCGAAGCCGGGGCGGTCACCGCCGTCCATGCCTGCGCGTGCGCCGCAATCCACGGCCCCTATACAATAGCCAAAACCGAACAATCCAGAAAGGAAGCACCGTGACATCGCCCAGCCCGCTACCCGACGCCGTTTTCAAAGCCTACGACATTCGCGGCACCGTTCCCGAACAGCTCAACCCCGAATTCGCCCGCAAGCTGGGGCTGGCCCTGGCCCAACTGGCGCGCCAGGAAAATGTTGCGGCGCTGGCCGTCGGCTACGACGGGCGCCTCAGCAGCCCGGAGCTGGCGCAAGCCCTGCAGGAAGGCATATTGGCCGGGGGAATCGACACCATCGACCTGGGCATGGTGCCCACCCCGCTGGTGTATTTTGCCGCCTACACGCAAAAAACCGGCTCCGGCGTGGCCATTACCGGCAGCCATAATCCTCCCCAATACAATGGCTTCAAGATGATGATGGCCGGCAAGACCCTGCATGGCCAGGGTGTGCAGGCCCTGAAGGAAATCATGCGCACGGCCAGCCCTCCCGCCGGCATCGCGCGCGGCAAGCGCACCCGGCTCGACCTGATCGACAGCTACATCCAGCGCATCGTCTCCGACGTCAAGCTCGCCCGGCCTCTTAAAATCGCCATCGACTGCGGCAACGGCGTGGGCGGAGCCGTGGCGCCGAAGCTCTTCAAGGCCCTGGGCTGCCAGGTCGACGAGCTGTACTGCGAAGTGGACGGCAAATTTCCCAACCACCATCCCGACCCCGCCGACCCCCACAATTTGCAGGACCTCATCCGTCACGTCGCGGCCAGCGACTGCGAGCTGGGCCTGGCTTTCGACGGCGACGCCGATCGCCTGGGCGTCGTGACCAAATCGGGCGAAATCATCTGGCCCGACCGCCAGTTGATCCTGTATGCGCAAGATGTCCTGCAGCGCGTGCCGGGCGGCACCATTATCTTCGACGTGAAATGCAGCCGCTACGTGGCGCAGTCCGTTGCCGCGGCCGGAGGCAAGCCGCTGATGTGGCAAACCGGACACTCCATGATCAAGGCCAAGCTGGCCGAAACCGGCGCGCCCCTGGCCGGCGAAATGAGCGGCCACACCTTCTTCAACGAACGCTGGTATGGCTTCGACGACGGCCTGTACACCGGAACCCGCCTGCTGGAGATCGTGTCGCGCAGCATGGATCCCTCGGCACTGCTGGAAGCCCTGCCGCAAGGCGTCTCCACCCCCGAGATGAAGCTGCAGATGCGCGAGGGAGAACCCCACGCGCTCATCCGGCGGCTGCAAAACGAAGGCAAGTTTCCCCAGGCGGAAAGCCTGATCACCATCGACGGCGTGCGGGCGGAATACAGCGACGGCTTCGGCCTGGCAAGGGCCTCGAACACGACACCGGTGGTGGTGCTGCGTTTCGAGGCCGACACGCCCCAGGCGCTGGAGCGCATACAGGCCGAGTTCCGTTCGGCTCTGCAGGCGCTGGCTCCCGAGGCGTCATTACCGTTTTGACGTAGCGTCCGCCAGCAATTCCCCGTAGATTTCCAGATGCCTGGCCACCACCAGGCGCACATCGAATGCACGTTCGGCCAGCTCGCGACCGGCGGCTCCCAGTTTGTGACGCAGCGTGGCGTCGTCGGCCAGTTCCTGAACCGCCCGCGCCAGCGCGCGGGCATTCTTGGCCGGCACAAGAACGCCCGTGCGGCCGGGCTCGATGGCGTCCCGGCAGCCCGGCACATCGGTGGTGACGACGGCGCGGCCGCAAGCAGCCGCCTCGATCAAGGACTTGGGCAGACCTTCGCGGTAGGAAGGCAGGACGACAATGTGCGCGCGCTGGTACAGGCCCGCGACGTCAGCTTGTTCTCCCAGGCATTCCACCACCCCTTCGGACTTCCACAAGGCCACTTCGTCTTCCGTAACGCTGGCCGGATTGCCCGCATCGGTGCTGCCCGCCAGCACCCAGCGCAAACCGCCGCCATGCCCCGCCGCCAGCCGGGCAGCCTCCACGAATTCACATACGCCCTTGTCCCGCAACAACCTTGCGGCCATGACGGCAACCGGCGTCCCCGCCGGTTCGGGCGCCACGCTGAATTTTTCCAGATCCACGCCCGAACCACGGATCATCACGATCTGCGCCGCGCGCACCACGCCCGCCTGCATCAGCACGTCGCGGTCATTGGCATTCTGGAAAATGACGCGGCTGTTCGAATGGCCCAGGGCCAAGCGGTAAAGCGCCATGCTTGCCCAGCGCAAAAAATCGGGGCCCCGCTTGCGCCGCGTAAAAATGAATCCCAGGCCCGACACCGCCGCCACATACGCAGGCACCCGCGCCAGCCTGGCGGCAATGCCGCCGTACAGCACGGGCTTGATGGTGACGGCATGCACCACATCCGGATCGACGCGGCGATACAAGCGCCACAGGGCGAGCAGGCTTTGCAGTTCCTGCAAGGGATTCTTGCCGCTGCGCGTCATGGGAATGGCATGATGCGTGAAACCGTGCTCTTGTATCGCGCGCGCGGCCGGGCCCTCCATGGTCGCCACATGCACCTCGTAGCCCGCGGCCGCGGCGCCCAGGGCCACGGGCAGGCGGTGCGACAGAAAGAACGCCGGGTTGTTCACGACGAACAGGAGGGTCTTTTTCCGTTCCAACATGCCGCCCGACGCAGGCGCCGCGCCGGGCGATGGCGGTTGCTCAAGAACCGCCGGTTCGGACATGCCCGAGCCGCGCCGCGGGAATCGACCCGCCAGCTTGCGCCACACGGCATCGTAGGCGTCCACCATGGTTTGAAGGCCGTACAGGCGGCCCACCCGTTCGCGGCCGAGCCGCAGGCGTGTCTGCATGGCCGGCGTTCCCAGTTCGGCCACCGCCGCATCCAGGGCCTGGGCCAGAAGCCGGGCGTTTTGCGGCGGCGCGATCCAGCCGTCTTCGCCGACGATGAGCGCCGCATCGCCGACATCCGTCACCACGCAGGCAACGCCCGAGGCCATGGCCTCGGCCACCACGTTGGGAAAACCTTCGGCGCAACTGGACAGCACGTGGATGTCCAGCGCGCTCATGATGTCGGGCACGTCTTCGCGCATGCCCATCAGCACGACCTTGTCGCGCACGCCGCAGCGCTCCAGCAAGACCATCAGTTCGCGATTGTCGGCCGTCATGCCCGGGCCCACCAGCACGCAGCGCATGTCCGGACGCAAAGCGACGCTTTGCGCGAACGCGCCCAGCAAATTGGCATGATCCTTCAAGGGGTTCCAGCGGGCGACGCTGCCGACGACGGGCGCGGACGGCGGCACGCCCCACTGCCGGCGCCATTTTTCCCGGGCCTCCTGGCTGCGCTGCCAGCGCGCAAGATCGTAGCCGTTGGGAATCACCACCATGCGGTCCGCCTTGTAGCCCCAGGCCTGGTGGTTGCGGGCCGCATCCGCGGCGCATGCCACTACGGTGGCCGGCACGAAGCCCGACAGCCGGGCGCAGGCCCAGGCCACGACCCGGGCAACGCGGCTGCTCTTGCCCAGGTTGGCGCCCGAATTGCGTATTCCCCAGGACACGGCCCGCACGCCCGCCAGACGCGCCACCAGGCCGCCGACCAGATCGGCATGGTACATCCAGGTTTGAACCACGTCGGGGGCCGAGGTACGCATCAAGCGATACAGGCGCCACAAACCCGAAATCGACAGGCGGCCCGCCGACATGTTCAGCGTCAGCACGGTGACGCCCGCCGCGCGCAGGCGGGGGCCGAACACGCCTTCATCCGTCATGGAAACGACGGTATGGCGGTTGTTCTGCCCCGGCGACGTGACGAGGCGATACAGCACGGTTTCGGCGCCGCCCTGGCCCAGCCCGGAAATGACATGCACGATATGCAGGGAAGAAGTGTTGGTCATGGCTGAGGTAGGCATTGATCCAGAATAAAGGTATCGTTTGCGGCTGGCAAAAAGTTGATTCGCATCGGTTCAAAAAAGACGGGCACGGTCAAGCAGGCCCGTGTCCGCCGGAAATGGCCGGGCCCGCCCCGGCCTTGGCCATCAGGCTGTCCCATTGGGCCAGGACTTCCGGCAAGGCGTACCGCCGGCGCACCGACTCGGCGGCCCGCCGGGCCAGATCGGCCCGCAAGCCCTCGTCGCCCAGCAGCTTGGCCAGCCCTTCGCGCAAGGCAGCCTCATCGCCGGCCGGTATCAGCAAAGCATCTTCGCCATCGCGCGTCATCTCGCGCGGGCCACTGGGGCAATCAAACGCGATGCAAGGCAGGCCCAGCGCCATGGCCTCGAGCAACACATTGGGAAAGCCCTCCACGGCGGAAGTCAGGGCAAACGCATGCGCCCGCGACAATTCGTCCCAAGGCGCTTCGGTGCGTCCCGGCAAGGCAATGCGGGAAGCCAGGCCGGCATCGGCCACCTGCTTTTCCAGCACGGGGCGCAGCGGCCCTTCGCCCCAGATGACCAGATCCCAATCGGCATGCTGAAGAGCGAGCCGGGCAAAGGCGCGGATCAGTATATCGAACTGTTTGTCGGGTACCAGACGCCCCATGGCCACCAGCTTGCGCCTCCCATGCTCATCGGGCCGGCCCAAAGCCACGGGCGCTTCCAGCAGCGCCGGCGGCAACGGATTGGGAATGACCTCCAGGCGGCGAATGCGCGGCACCATCTTGCGGAACGCGGCGACGCTGGCCTGTGCCTGCACCGTCACGACATCCGCCCAGGGATACGTCCAGCGCCGCAATGCTTTCAACACCGTGCCGCAGCTTGCGCTGGCCGCGGGATTGGTACGTTCGCACGCAATGAAAGGCACGTTCATGCCCTTCAGGCCAAGCAAGGCCATGACGTTGACGTTGGTCAGGAAGGCAACGACCAGGTCGGGCCGCGCCTCGCGCACCAGGCGGCGCAGGGCCAGCAGCTTGTTCAGGCCAAGCAGCAAACGATTGCGCGACGTCCCCATCCGGTCGGCCAGCCACACGAATTCCACGCCATCGGCCAAGGGGTAGAAGCTGGCGCCCTTCTGCGGAAAAGTGGCCACCAGCGTGACGGAATCGCCGCGCTGCGCCCAGGCATTGGCCAGCGTGGCCGCCACGCGCTCGGCCCCTCCGGCGTTCATCGAGCTGACCAGGAAAACGATTTTCACGGCGCCTCCGGGGTTCCGCCTGACGCCAGCGCCCGGGTGTAGTCCAGCCAGGCCTGCGTCATCAAGATGCCCCACAAATGGGTGCTCCAGTCACGCCGGCCCGAACTGTGCTCGCGCCATTTGCGCAATACCGGATCGGCGTGGAACACGCCCTCGCCGCGCAGGCGGCGCTCGTCCAGCAAGGCGGCGGCCCAGTCCTTGAGCGGGCCGCGCAGCCAGGCGGCCAACGGCACGCCGAATCCTTTTTTGGGACGGTCGACGAGCGCCCTTGGCACATGCTTGTACAACAGCTGGCGCAGCAACCACTTGCCCTGCCCATCGCGCACCTTGCAATCGAACGGCAGATGCTGCGCGAACTCGAAGACCCGGTGATCGAGCAGCGGCACGCGGGTTTCCAGGCTCACGGCCATGGCCGCCCTGTCCACCTTGACCAGGATGTCGTCCGGCAGATAGCTTTGCGCATCCAGCAGCATCATGTTCTCGAAAAACGGCAGCCCCGATTCCTGATCGAACACCGTTGCCGGCAATTGCGCGTCGATCACCACCTGCGCCGGATCCTTCCAGTACGACACGAACTGCCGGTAGAATTGGCTCGCCGTGCTTGCCGACGCAACCTCGGCGAGCTTGGTGAACTGGTCTTTTTTATAGCCGGCCGGCAACAGGCCGGCGGCGGTGCGGCCGAACAGCGCCATCGGGCCGCGCAGGCCCGGCGGCAGCGATTGCCGCCTGCGCCACCAGCCCGCTGCCCGGAAATAGCGCGAATAGCCGCCCAGCAGCTCGTCGCCGCCATCCCCCGAAAGCGCCACCGTCACATGGCGGCGCGCCATGCGCATGACCAGGGCCGTGGGAATCTGCGACGCATCGGCAAACGGCTCGTCGTACATGGCGGCCAGCTGCGGCACCACGTCCAGCGCGTCGTCGGGCGTGACGTAAAGCTCGGTGTGCCGGGTGCCCAGGTGCGCGGCCACGGCCTTGGCGTGCTCGGCCTCGTTGAAGGCCTCTTCATGAAAGCCGATGGAAAACGTATTCACCGCCGGAGAGCTTTGCGCCTGCATCAACGCCACGATGACGGACGAATCCACGCCTCCCGACAGGAATGCTCCCAGCGGCACGTCGGCCATCATCTGGCCTTTGATCGACGAAGACAGAACTTTTTCCAGCGCCTCCACCGCCTGCTTGTCCGAGCTGAACGACAGGCGATTCCTGTCGGCCTGCATGGCGGTTTCGCGCGCCGACCAATACACATGGGCCTGGGGGATGCTGCGCCGCTGCCGGTCGGCTTCGCTCAGAACCACCCAGGTTCCCGGCAGCAGCTTGCGCACCGCCTTGTAGATGCTGAACGGAGCGGGAATGTAGTTGTGCCGCATCAGCAGCGCCAGCGCGCCGCGATCCAGGTCGGTATCCAGCCCGGGCACCTGCACCAGGGCCTTGAGCTCCGAACCGAACATGAAGACATTGCCGGCATACCCGGCATACAGCGGCTTTTCTCCAAGGCGGTCGCGCGCCAGCGCCAGACTGCGCTCCTGGCGGTCCCACAAGGCAAAGGCGAACATGCCCACCGCGGATTGCAGGCTGCGTTCCAGGCCCCATGCAGCCAGCGCGGCCAGCAGGGTTTCGGTATCGGAATGCCCGCGCCAGGACGGCGCCCTGCCCTGCGCCTGCAGCTGTTCGCGCAGTTCCAGGTGATTGTAGATTTCTCCGTTCAGCACCAGGACATAGCGCCCGCACTCGGACACCATGGGCTGGTGGCCGGCCGGACTGAGGTCGACGATGGCCAGGCGCACATGCCCCAGCGCCAGCCCCGCATCCGCGTCTTCCCAATACCCGTCGCTGTCCGGGCCGCGATGCCGCATAGTGCGGCAGCCCCGCTCGATGACCGCCCGCCGATCCGCCAGGGGGCCCCACGTCCCCATGATTCCACACATAGCTTACGCCTCATTGTTTATTACATTGCCGCTGCGCGGCCGCACACCCTCAGCGATGTTCAGCGCCCTTCGAACACCTGCCGCCACAACGCCATGACCCGCGCCGTGGAAAACCTGTCCAGCACGTCGACGGCGCGCTTGGCAAGCGCCTGGCGCCTGGCCTCGTGCGCCATGAGATCGGACAGATGCGCCGCCAGGGCTTCCGCATCTTCCGCCGGACGCACCAGCACCCCGTCTATGCCGTCGCGGATGATTTCCCTGGGCCCGGTCTCGCAGTCGAAGGCCACCGGCGCCAGGCCGCTGGCCATGGCTTCCAGCAATGAATTCGACAAGCCCTCGACCCGCGAGCTCAGGACGTACAGATCGGACTCTTCGTACCACTGCCCGACATTGCCAGCCCGACCGGCCAGGGTGATTCTGTCGCCCAGCCCCGCATCGTCGATCCTGGCCTGCAACACCTCGCGATCGTCGCCTTCTCCCAATATAACCAGATCCCAGTCGGGAAAGTAGCCGGCCATGCTGCCAAAGGCCTCGATGAGCAGGTCGAAGCCTTTGTGAGGGTGCAGGCGCCCCACGGCCAGCAGGCGCATCCTTCCGTTTCTTGGCGGCGGCTCCAGCACGGGCTCGCCGGCCTGCAAAGGCCAGCAGACGGCATTGGGAATGACGGCAAGCTTCGAACCCGGCACATGCTGCTCCAGCCAGGCCGCCGTGCCCGACGTCAGGGCCACCACCTTGTCGGCCTGGGGATACGCCCAGCGCCGCAAGCGCAGCCACAAGCCGGACAATTCCTGGGAAGGCGGATGCGTGTGCTCGGTGGCGATGACCCGGCAGCCGCGGCCGCGGGCCGCCACGATCGCCAGGATGGAAGCCGTCGTCATCATGCCCAGCACCACGCTGGGCCGCTGCTTGCGGATGACGCGGCGCAATTTCCAGACCCGGCGCAAATTGGCCAGCAGCCCCGACAAGCGCCCGGAGCTGGCGGCGGCCGTGCCCAGCACGATGCGCTGCACCGAGGGATCCAGGGTATAGACGTCGGTGTCGGCCTGCGTCTGCGTTGCCACCGAAACGCGATAGCCCCGCCGAACCCAATAGGCGCTCAAGTCGGCCGCCACGCGCTCGGCGCCGCCTCCGCTAAGCGAATGGATGACGATCAGCAAATGAGGCGCGGGCGGCATGGATGACGAAACTTTACTCATAGTCGTGAAGCAGTGACTGGTTGATGCTTGTTGACCTAGCTGGCAGTATGCCCGCCGGGCGCCGATTTAAGGGCAACCACAGCGTAACAGGTGTAAGACAAGGCATACATCAAGCTGGTGGCCAGCATGATGCCGGCCGTGCCCATGACGGGCGCCAACAGGTAATTCATGACCGCCTTCAGCCCGAAATTGGCAATGGCGATCACGGCCATGAGGCGGTAGCGGTTCTGACTGGCCAGCAATTGCACCAGCACCAGGACGCCAAAATAGAACGGCAACTGCAGCAGCCCCCAGCGCAGCACCTGCGCCACCAACTGTGTATCCTGGGCGGTGAAGGCGCCGCGTTCGAACAGCAGAGCCACGCCCCATGGCGTCAGAATCCAGCCGACCAGGGTCGCCGCCGCCCCCGCGGCCAGCATCAGCGCGGACCACTTCAGGGCCATCGAGCGCGCCCGCAGCGCGTCGCCGCGGCTTTGTATGTCGGCCAGCACCGGCAAGGCGGCGCGGCCGACCGAAGCCGCCCCGATTCCCAGCACCAGCGACAGCAGGCGACTGGCATAGCCAAGGGTCGCGTTGGCGTTGGAACCCAGGTTGGCTGCTGTGTATTGATCGATGGGCCCCACGAAACTCATGGCAACCTGGCCCAGCAGCATGACGCCGGCGGCCTTGACCAGATCCGGCCACTGATGGGCGCTCAGGGCGAACCTTGGCCTGCCCCACATGCCGTCGGCCTTGGCGGCCAGCCACAGCAGCCAGACCGACTGGATGAAATAGCCGACCAAGGTGCCCCACATCAAGGGTCCCACGTCGGTCACGGCCCCGGCCAGCATGACCCACACCAGGATGACCACCGCCGGCACGCTGTCGAGCAAGGTATTGATGTGCCGCTCGTGAGCCCGCAAGCGGGCCGCGCTGATGCCGGTCACCAGCGTCAGCAAGGCGGCCGGCGCGAAAGCCAGGTTCAGCTCCAGGCTCATCTTGCGGGCCTCGGGCGTCAGGCCCATGCCCGCCCAATCCAGCACGAACGGCCACAGCAAATAGGTAAGCACCGCGAGGACAACGCCGCCGCCTATCGTCCAGCCCTGCAGCTCGCCCAGGAAACGGGCTCGGGCCGCGCGGTCTTCGTAGCGGGTATGCACCAGCACCGGGATCAGGACGACCGACAGCGCCCCGACTATGGTCAGGGGCAGCCAGCTTGCCATCGTCAGCGTGAATTGGTAGGCATCGACGGCGTTGCTGACGCCGTAGCGATACGCCACCGCCATCTCCTTGACGGCGCCGGCGGCCTTGCCCAGCAGAAGAAAAAAGGCGACTCGCGCCGCCCCCATGGCTATGCGCCGATGGTCGGAGTGCAGGCGCGACAGCCTTTGCGAGAATGTCTTCAAGTTAACGCAGGAACTGCGTGTACCACGGCATGGCGACTTCCAGGCCCTGGACGATGTTGTACAAGGGCTTGTATCCCAGCAGGTGCTGGGCCTTGCTGATGTCGGCCTGGGAGTGGCGCACGTCGCCCGCGCGAAAATCGCCGTACAGGGGCTGTTTGTCGTAGACGACGCCGTTATTGCCCAGGGCCTTGGCCAGGTACTGGAAGAGTTCGTTCAGCGAGGTGCGCGCATTGACCGCCACGTTGTATACCTGGTTGACGCCCTCAGGCTGGGCCAGGGCCGCAAGAATATTGGCCTGCACCGCGTTTTCCACGTAGCAGAAGTCGCGGCTGGTTTCGCCGTCGCCGTTCACCACGACATCTTCGTTGCGGATCATCGCCGACACCCACTTCGGGATGACCGCCGCATAGGCGCCGTTGGGGTCCTGGCGCTTGCCGAACACATTGAAGTAGCGCAGGCCTATGCTGCCAAAGCCATAGGAGCGCGCGAATACGTCAGCGTAAAGCTCGTTGACGAACTTGGTCACCGCGTACGGCGACAGCGGCCGGCCGATGCGGTCTTCGACCTTGGGCAGCGCCTCGTGGTCGCCGTAGGTGGAGCTTGACGCCGCGTACACGAAGGACTTGACCTTGGCATCGCGCGCCGCCACCAGCACGTTGAGAAAGCCCGAGACATTGACGTCGTTGGTGGTGATGGGGTCTTTCAGCGAACGGGGCACCGAGCCCAGCGCAGCCTGGTGCAAAACGTAATCCACGTTCTGCACGGCTTGCTCGCAGGCAGCCGGATCGCGGATATCGCCCTTGATGAAAGTGAAGTTCGCCCATTTTTCGGGCCCCACCGTTTTCTGGACTTCGTCCAGGTTGTATTGATGGCCGGTTGCGAAGTTGTCCAGGCCGACGACCGTCTGGTCCAGCTGCAGCAGGGTTTCCAGCAAATTGGAGCCGATGAAGCCGGCGCAGCCGGTGACCAGCCAGCGCTTGGGCTCGGTGCGCAGTTCGGCCAGAACTTCCTGATAGCGATTGCTCATGTCTACTGATCCTTATCGATTGCCGGCTTACAGACGCAGATCCGACTCGTCGGCGGTGAGGACGTACTTGAGGTCGTAAAGCACATGCTCGGGCTTGCCCAGGGCGCGGATGCCCTTGGCGCCGAGCTCGACGAACTGATGGTGCGCGACCGCAATGATGACGCCGTCGTAGGCGCCCTGGGCCAGCGCCTTGACCGGCGTGATGCCGTATTCGTGCTCGGCTTCGGCCGTATCGACCCAAGGGTCGTACACATCGACATGGATGTTGTATTCGCCCAGCTCGCGCACGATGTCGACGACCCGCGTATTGCGCAGATCGGGGCAGTTTTCCTTGAAGGTCAGGCCCATGACCAGCACCTTGGAACCCTGCACCTGGATGCGCCGCTTGGTCATGGCCTTGACCAGTTGCGACACCACGTAGCCGCCCATGGAATCGTTGAGCCGGCGGCCGGCCAGGATGATTTCGGGGTGATAGCCGATGGACTGCGCCTTGTGGGTGAGGTAGTAGGGGTCGACGCCGATGCAGTGGCCGCCCACCAGGCCCGGGCGAAACGGCAGGAAGTTCCATTTCGTGCCGGCGGCTTCCAGCACGGCCTGGGTGTCGATGCCCATTTTGTTGAAGATGAGCGCCAGTTCGTTGATGAGCGCGATGTTGACGTCGCGCTGCGTGTTCTCGATGACCTTGGCCGCCTCGGCAACGCGGATGGACTGCGCCTTGTGCGTGCCGGCCACGATGATCTGGCCGTACAGCGCGTCGACGAGTTCGGCCACTTCGGGCGTGGAGCCGGAAGTCACCTTTTTGATGGTGGAGACGCGGTGCGACTTGTCGCCCGGATTGATGCGTTCGGGGCTGTAGCCTGCATAGAAGTCTTCGTTGTAGCGCAGGCCCGATATGCGTTCCAGCACCGGCACGCAGACTTCCTCGGTGGCGCCCGGGTACACCGTGGACTCGTAAATGACGATGTCGCCGCGCTTGAGCACCTTGCCCAGGGTTTCGCTGGCACGCACCAGCGGGGTCAGGTCGGGCTGCTTGTACTCGTCGATGGGGGTGGGCACGGTAACGATGAAGACATTGGCCTCGGCCAATTGCGCCGCTTCATGGGTGAAGCGCAGATTGGCGGCCTGCGCCAGCTCTTGCGAATCGACTTCCAGCGTGTGGTCCTTGCCCTCCTTGAGCTCGGCGATGCGGCGCGCATTGATGTCGAATCCCAGCACCGGCCGCTTCTTGCCGAACTCCACAGCCAACGGCAGGCCCACGTAGCCCAAACCGACTATCGCTAATTTCACGTCTTGAATTTGCAACTTGAATCTCCCACGCTGCTTGCTGATATATGAAGAATTCGAAAACCCTGCCCGGCCTGGGCGGGTCGGACAAAGGGCTTATTTCTTGTTCCGGTGCTGGCGCCCCTGCGAAGGCAAAAGCAGCCAGGACGGGCCGCGCCAGGACACCAGCCTAGAATAAATCCAGATATAGACCGACGCAAACACGACCAGGCTGATGCACAAGGCCCAGGCGTTGTCCCACCAGATGGTGGCGGGAACCAAGCCGATGAGCGTCAACAGCCATAAATACGGCGATGCCATGGCATTGCACAGGGCCGGCACGCTATGGCGCCGGTCGCGGCTGAACGTGACGCGAACCAGGCGCCTGAACACCAGTTGGTGCAGATGCAGGGCGTCGGGCTGGTCCACCGGCGTGCCGCGCTTGAAGCGCCGGCGCCAGATGGAGAACATGGTTTCGAATACCGGGTAGAACAGCACGGCCAGCGCGTAGAACGGCGAGACGCTTGGATTGCGTATGACCAGCAGCACCGCCAGTTCGGCCAGCATGAAGCCAAGGAAATACGCCCCGCCGTCGCCCAGGAAGACGCGGCCGAACGGAAAGTTCCAGACCAGGAAGCCCAGGGTCGCGGCGGCCAGGGCCGTGGCGATGATGAAAATGGGAAAGTCCTGCACTTGCAGGGCCACCAGCGCAATGGAGGCGCCCATGAGGGTGGCCACCATGCCCGCCAGGCCGTTCATGCCGTCGATGATGTTGAGGGCATGCGTACAGCCGCCCACCGCCACCACCGTGAACACCAGCGACACGGGCCAGAACGACAAGGCCCAGTCAATGCCGGCAAAGCCCACCCGCGACACCCCGCCCAGCAGCCACCAGGCGATGGCGGCGGATATGAACGCAGCCACCAGCCGCTTGCCGGATCCGACGTCCTTGGTGATGTCTTCAAGCAGCCCCGCCACGAACACCGGCATGACCGCGATGAACAGCACGGGCCAAAGCCAGGTCAACGTCATGTTGCTGGGCCCCAGAACCAGCAGGCCCGCCAGACTGCCGGCGACGACCGCCAGCCCGCCTACCCGGGGTGTGGCGCGCGAATGCGAGGCCTGCGGCTTATCGAGGTCGGAGTCGCCCGTAAACGCGCCATGCCAGCGCTCCGAGGCGACAATCAGGCCGCCGACGGTGAACGCCACAATACAGATATAAATCCAGGTTAACGAGTCCCAGGTCTGAGGCGAAGCCACACAACCCCCTGCGCAATTGGTCAAGCATTTATTATCGGCCGAATTTGTAACAACGCGGCTCGACAGCGGGAAAAAGATGCAACCAAAGATGTTACGTGAAATCCGGCAAAAAAAAACCCGAGATCAAAAGATCTCGGGTTAAATCCACCAAAGGAGGAGGGTGGAGGAGACAACCGTGGCATGTCGGGCTACCAAAGCATATTTGCTTGAGACCGCGTGATTGGGGTTTTCCCTCTGCAATCACGTTTCGACATCCGATAACTAAATTGTATAGAACTTGATGGTGCAACGCAAGAAATTTTTGAAAATCAACCGGGAAAACCCGATTTGTTGCTTTTTTACAGCTCCTCCCTATGAAAATAGTACTTCGCAACTAGTAAAAACCCGCGTTTTGAATTGATTTGTCTCAATTGTTTCGTTTGTTTTCAATTAGATTCTATAGGCTGTCGTCGTCATCACCTTGGACATCAGGCGCATGGCCAGCCTTGCCGGGCCCGGCAGGGTTTTCCCGCCCTGATCCTGGGCCGTCTTGCGGTGCCGTGCCTCATCGTCGCGCATCTGCTCCACAATGCGGCGCGACCGCGCGTCGGCGGCAGGCAGCGCTTTCAGGTGGGACTCCAGGTGACGCTCGACCTGGGCCTCGGTTTCGGCCATGAAGCCCAGGTTGCGGGCCGAGCCGGCCAGGCCGGCCAGCATGCCCAGCGCGAACGAGCCCGAGTACCAAAGCGGATTCAGGTAGCTGGGACGGCTTTGCAATTCGGCCAGGCGCTGGCCGCACCACACCAGATGGTCGACTTCTTCGGCCGCCGCCTTGCGGAACACACCACGCGCCCCGTCGTCGCGGCTGAGCACGGCCTGGCCCCGGTACAGGGCCTGCGCGCACACCTCGCCTACGTGATTGACCCGCATCAGCCCGGCGGCGTGCTTCTGCTCGGCCGCCGACAGCGGCTCGGCATCCGGGCCGGGCCGGCCGGCCGGATTCGGACGGCTGGCATGCGCAAAGCCGCCCAACACTTCCAAAGCCCTGCCCACCTCGGACAACAGCGCGTCGACGCCGCTCATGCGTCGGACCAAGCCGCTGTTATTCGAGTCAGTATCGTGTTCTTGTGCGCGCATGATGTCCCAGGTAAAGCCGCAAGATAAAATCCGAAAGGGGCTGGAAACGGAATCAAGTCCGTGTCAACCCCGATTCAATAATACAAAAAAACCGGAAAAGGCGGGCCGGTATCCGCCTGCTCTATACTCCTTCTTCAAACCCATACTCTTTCAGATTCACGCACGAGGCTCACCAAATGGAATGCATTATCGATTGGGGCGGACCCGACGGCATGTTGTTCACAGCCCGCACGGGCAGCGGACACGTCACCGCCATGGACGGCGCCCCCGACGGCGGCGGCAACAATCTTGCCCCCCGTCCGATGGAAATGATGCTTGCCGGGGCCGGCGGCTGCGCCGCCTACGACGTGGTGCTTATCCTCAAGCGCGGCCGACACAAGATAAGCGGCTGCCAGGTCAAGCTGACCAGCGAGCGCGCCGCCGAAGACCCCAAGGTGTTCACGAAAATCCACTTCGCGTTTACCGTGACGGGCTCGGCCCTGCCGCAAGCCGCGGTGGAGCGCGCCGTGCAGCTTTCGCACGACAAGTATTGCTCGGCCACCGCCATGCTGAGCAAGACCGCCGAGATCACGCACTCCATCGTTATCGTGGACACATCGGCCCCCGCAAATTAATCACCAACGCCCACGACTACCCTTATCGACTACCGTTACCTCATGCACCAATACGAAGACTTCATGCGCCATGTCTTTGAGCACGGCCAAGCCAAGACAGACCGCACCGGCACCGGCACCCGCTCGGTGTTCGGCTATCAAATGCGCTTCGACCTGGCCGAAGGCTTTCCATTGGTAACCACCAAGAAGCTGCACACCAAAAGCATTTTCATCGAGCTGCTCTGGTTCCTGCGCGGCGACTCCAACGTAAGGTGGCTGCAGGAACGCGGTGTAAGCATCTGGAACGAATGGGCCGACGAACAGGGCAACCTGGGGCCGGTGTACGGCGTGCAGTGGCGTTCGTGGCCCACGCCGTCTGGCGGCCACATCGACCAGATAACGCAGGTGGTCGAGCAAATCCGCAACAACCCCGATTCGCGCCGCCTGATCGTCTCGGCCTGGAACGTCGGCGACATTCCCAATATGGCGCTGCCGCCCTGCCACGCCTTCTTCCAGTTCTATGTGGCCGACGGCAAGCTGTCGTGCCAGTTGTACCAGCGCAGCGCCGACATCTTCCTGGGCGTGCCCTTCAATATCGCCAGCTACGCCCTGCTTACGCACATGGTGGCGCAGCAGTGCGATCTCGAAGTGGGCGACTTCATCTGGACGGGCGGCGACTGCCATCTGTACAGCAATCACTTCGACCAAGTGCAGCTGCAGCTTTCGCGCGAACCCCGGCCCTATCCCCGATTGAACATCCGGCGCAAACCGGCCAGCCTGTTCGACTACGACTACGAGGATTTCGAGATCCTCGACTACAACCCGCATCCGCACATCAAGGCTCCCGTGGCGGTTTAGGGCGCTGCGCCCGCAGCCCTCACGCAACATCCTTGAAAAGCGCCAACAGCTTCCACGCAGGACCAGCCATGAGCAAACCCCGCATCAAGTTCGTCGTCGCCTATTCCGACAACCGCGTCATAGGCCGCGACAACGAGCTGCCTTGGCGCCTTCCGGGCGACCTGGCCCACTTCAAGCGCAGCACCATGGGCCAGCCCATCATCATGGGGCGCAAGACCTGGGAATCGCTGGGCCGCCCGCTGCCCGGCCGCCCCAACCTCGTCGTCAGCCGCGATGCGGGCTATGCGGCGCCAGGCGCCCAGGTGTTCACCTCGGTCGAGCAGGCCCTGCAAAGCTGCGCCGGGCAAGCCTCGGCGTGCATCATCGGCGGCGCGCAAATCTTCGAGCGGGCCCTGCCCCTGGCCGATGAAATCATCGCCACCGAGGTTCACGCGCAGGTCGACGGCGACGTGTTCTTTCCGCCGCTGCCCGAATCCGAATGGGAAGAAACCGAACGTCTCGCCCAGCCCGAGGAAAACGGCTACCGCTACGACTTCGTTGTCTACACGCGCCGCAAAGAGCCATAATGATCATGAGTTCTGTAGCGCGGAGATCATCATGAAAGACAAAGCCAGCAACATTCCCGATCTTTCCAGTTTGTGGATGCCGTTTACGGCCAACCGCAAGTTCAAGCAGCATCCGCGCCTGCTGGCCAGCGCCAAGGGCATGTATTACACCGACGTCGACGGCAAGCAGATACTCGACAGCACCTCGGGGCTGTGGTGCGTCAACGCGGGGCATGGCCGCCAGGAAATCATCGACGCCATCAGCCGCCAGACCAGCACACTGGACTATGCGCCGGGCTTTCAAATGGGGCATCCCGGCGCGTTCCAGGCCGCGGCCGCCGTCGCCGCCATCATGCCCAAGGGCCTGGACCGCATCTTCTTCACGAACTCGGGTTCGGAGTCGGTCGACACCGCGCTGAAGATCGCGCTGGCCTACCACCGATCGCGCGGCGAAGGCCAGCGCACGCGCTTCATCGGCCGCGAGCGCGGCTACCACGGCGTGGGGTTCGGCGGCATATCGGTGGGCGGCATCACCCCCAACCGCAAGGCCTATTCAGGCGCCCTGCTGCCGTCGGTCGATCACCTGTCGCATACCCACGACCTGGAACACAATGCATTCAGCCGAGGCCAGCCGGCCTGGGGCGGGCACCTTGCGGATCAACTCGAAGAACTGGTCAACCTGCACGACGCCTCGACCATCGCCGCCGTCATCGTCGAGCCCATGGCCGGATCGGCCGGCGTGCTGCTGCCGCCCAAGGGCTATCTGGAAAGGCTGCGGGCCATTACGGAAAAGCACGGCATTCTGCTGATCTTCGACGAAGTCATCACTGCTTTCGGGCGCCTGGGCGCGGCAACCGCCAGCGAATTCTTTGGCGTCACGCCCGACCTCATCACCCTGGCCAAGGGCATCAGCAATGCCAGCGTGCCTTGCGGCGCCGTCGCCATACGGCGCGAAATCCACGACAGCGTCATCGACTCGGCCGCCGACGGCATCGAGCTGTTCCACGGCTATACCTACTCGGGCCACCCGTTGGCCATGGCTGCCGTACTGGCCACGCTGGGCATCTACGAGCGCGACAAGCTGTTCGCCCGCGCCCATAAACTGGCGCCCAGATTCGAGGCCGCCGCGCATGCACTGCGGGGCACTCGCCACGTCGTCGACATCCGCAACCTGGGCCTGGTCGCCGGCATCGAGCTGGCCTCGCGGCCCGGCGCCCCCGGAGCCCGCACCGCCGAGGCCTTCCAGACCTGCTTCGACCGAGGCGTGCTGCTGCGCTACACCGGCGACACCATTGCCGTCTCGCCGCCGCTAATCATCGAGGAAGACCAGATCGACCAGCTCTTCGGCACCATAAAGAGCGTGCTGGAAAAGCTGGACTGACCTGGCTTTGCGGCCGCGCGAATCGCATGCGCCGCGTCAGGCCGCCGGCCCCTTAAGTTCAAACAACGACGGCCGAAGCTCCCGCGTCGGCCGTCGTTAAATTCCGGCAGCCGGGTCTACACGCTCAGCGCGTCGGCCGCATAGGCCTCCATGGGCGGGCAGGAGCACACGAGGTTCCGGTCGCCGTAAGCGTTATCCACGCGGGCCACAGGCGGCCAGTATTTGCCGGCCCTCAGGCTGGCCAGCGGATACGCTGCCTCTTCGCGCTCGTAGTCGTGATGCCATTGCGAAGCCAGGAGCATCTGCGCGGTATGCGGCGCGTTCTTCAGCAGATTGTCCTGAGCATCGCGCGCACCGCTTTCTATTTGGGCGATCTCGGCGCGGATGGCGATCATGGCATCGATGAAACGATTGAGTTCGGCCAGGCCTTCGGATTCGGTCGGCTCGACCATCAGCGTCCCCGCCACCGGAAAGCTCATGGTCGGGGCATGAAAGCCGTAATCCATCAGGCGCTTGGCAATGTCCTCGGCGCTGACGCCGCTACTGTCCTTGATGGGGCGGGTATCCAGAATGCATTCGTGCGCCACCCGGCCGTTGGCCGTTGCGTACAGGATGGGATAGTGCTTGCCAAGGCGGGATGCAATGTAGTTGGCATTGAGGATGGCCGCCTCGGAAGCCTGGCGCAGGCCTTGCGCGCCCATCAGCGCAATATACACATACGAAATGGGCAGAATGCCGGCTGACCCGTAAGGCGCGGCCGACACCGGCCCGCAAGCGCCGGACGGCAGCTCGCCCCTGTCGCTCAGCACGCCAGGCAGGAAGGGGGCGAGGTGTTCTCGCACCGCCACCGGCCCCACGCCGGGACCGCCACCGCCATGCGGAATGCAGAAGGTTTTATGCAGGTTCAGGTGCGAGACGTCCGACCCGAACAGCCCCGGCTGCGCCAGCCCCACCATGGCGTTCATATTGGCGCCGTCCAGGTAGACTTGCCCGCCCGCCGCATGCACCAGGGCGCAGATTTCGGTAATGGCCGCCTCGAACACGCCATGTGTGGAGGGATAGGTGATCATCAGGGCCGCCAGACGGTCGCCCGCCTGGGCGATCTTGACCCCGAGGTCGGCCACGTCGACGTTGCCGTGATCATCCGACGCCACCACCACGACCTCCATGCCCGCCATCTGGGCCGAAGCCGGGTTCGTGCCGTGCGCCGAGGCCGGTATCAGGCAGACGTTGCGCTGGGCCTGTCCGGATGCCTGATGATAGGCGCGGATGGCCAGCAGGCCGGCAAATTCACCCTGGGCGCCCGAATTGGGCTGCAGGCTTACGGCCGAATAGCCCGTGATTTCGCACAAGGCACTGGACAAGCGCTGGATCAACTCTTGATAGCCCAGGCTTTGATCGGCTGGCGCATAGGGATGCAGATCGGCGAACTCGGGCCAGGTGATGGGTATCATCTCGGCCGTGGCGTTGAGCTTCATGGTGCACGAGCCCAGTGGAATCATGGTTCGATCGAGCGCCAGGTCTTTGTCGGCCAGACTGCGCAGATAGCGCAGCATATCGGTTTCGGACTGGACTCGTGAAAACACGGGATGGGCCAGAATGGCCGACTGCCGCCGCAGGCCCGCGGGAATGCCCATTGGCGCAAGGCCTGGATGATCGGCGCTGCGCGCCGTCCAGGGCTTGCCCAGCGCCTGGGCAAACACCCGCAGCAGCCCATCCAGATCGTCGGTATCGACGGTTTCGTCCAGGGAAACCGCCAGTTGGCCGCCGCCCGCCTGGCGCAGGTTGATGGACGCCCCCTGGGCCGCCTTCACGACGGCGGCGGTATGGGCTCCGCTGTCGATCAGGAGCGTATCGAAGAAGCTGTCGTTGGCAACGCCCAGGCCCAGGGCCAGCAGGGATTCGCGCAGATAACCTGTGTAATGCGCCACCCGGCGGGCAATGCGCAGAATGCCGGCCGGCCCGTGCCAAACCGCATACATGCCCGCCATGACCGCCAGCAGCACCTGCGCCGTGCAGATATTGGACGTGGCCTTTTCGCGGCGGATGTGCTGCTCACGCGTCTGCAGCGCAAGCCGCAAGGCGGGCGCCCCTTGAGCATCCTTGGAAACGCCGGCAAGACGGCCGGGCATATTGCGCTTGAAGGCATCCTTGCAGGCCATGAAGCCCGCATGCGGCCCGCCAAAGCCCATGGGCACGCCGAAGCGCTGCGCCGAGCCGACGGCGATGTCGGCGCCCCACTCGCCCGGCGCGGCCAGCAAGGCCAGGGCTAGCAGGTCGGTCGCCACCGCCACCACGGCGTCCTGCGCATGGGCGCGCTCAGCCAGTTCGCGGTAGTCGGCAATGCCGCCCAAGCTGTGCGGATACTGCAGCAGCACGCCGAAGCAATCCGGCAGGCCCTGCGCTTCGTCGCCCACCTCGACGTGGATATCCAGGCCTGCCGCGCGCGTCTGCAACAAGGCCAGTGTTTGCGGATGACAATGCACCGAGGCAAAGAAGACCTTGCTTTTGGAGCGGGATGCGCGCCGCGCAAGCCCCATGGCCTCGGCCGCGGCCGTTGCTTCGTCCAGCAGCGAGGCATTGGCGATATCCAGCCCCGTCAGGTCGGCGACCATGGTCTGGAAATTGAGCAGCGCTTCGAGCCGGCCCTGCGATATCTCGGGCTGGTAGGGCGTGTAGGCCGTATACCAGGCGGGGTTTTCAAGGATGTTGCGCAGGATGACGTTCGGCACATGCGTGCCGTAGTAGCCCTGGCCGATATAGTTGCGGAACACGCGGTTGCGCTGCGCCATCTGCTTCAGTTCGGCCAGCACGTCGGCTTCGCTGCGCGGCCCAGGCAGATTCAGCGCCTCGGTCTTGAGAATGCTGGCCGGGACGACCTCGCGGATGAGGGCGTCCAGGCTTTCGGCGCCGATGGCCGCCAGCATTTTTTCCTGGTCGGCGGCATTGGGCCCGATGTGGCGGGGCACGAAATCGAAGCTGGGGTCTAGTTCACGCATAGTTGAAAAAGCTCATACAAAGAGTGGAAGCGCGCAGGGGCGCACTGTTTGCCGCGGGCCAGGCCGGACAGCCGACGCTCAGCCGGCGTCGACCAGCGACTGGTAGCCTTCGCCGTCCAGCAGGGCATCGGCATCGGCCGCATTGGCGGGCTTGATCTTG
Organism: Eoetvoesiella sp.; assembly: GCF_035555955.1. Taxonomy (NCBI): domain Bacteria; kingdom Pseudomonadati; phylum Pseudomonadota; class Betaproteobacteria; order Burkholderiales; family Alcaligenaceae; genus Eoetvoesiella; species Eoetvoesiella sp. The sequence continues at coordinate 81,089 of NZ_DATMGA010000045.1, forward strand.
AAGATCCAGGTGTCGAAGGCTGCCTGGTTGATGAGGTCGGGCTGGCCGTCCAGGGCCTCGTTGAATTCCACGACTTCGCCGGCCACGGGCGCATAGATGTCGCTGGCGGCCTTTACCGACTCGACCACGCCGGCGACATCGCCGGCGGCAAGCTGGGCCCCCACCTTGAAATCGCCGACAAAGACCAGGTCGCCCAGCTGATCCTGGGCATTGTCGGTAATGCCGACCAGGAACGCATCGCCTTCCGGCTTGACCCATTCGTGAGAGGACGTGTACTTGCGATCGTTGGGAAGACTCATGATTAACCTCGTGAAATGGATTTGGTTTCGGTAACTGAAGAATTCGCGGCGCTTCAGGCAAGCACCTTGCCATGGCGCACAAATGGCATTGTCGCAATTTCGGCGGGCATCCACTTGTCGCGGATCTTCACCTGGACTTTATCGCCGGGCGCCGCGCCCTGCGGAACCCGCGCCATGGCGATCGACACGCCCATGGTCGGCGACATGGTGCCGCTGGTGGTTTCCCCTTCGCCCTGCCCGGTGCGGACAGCCATATGGGCCCGCATGACGCCGCGTTCGAGCAGCTTCAGGCCGACCATGACGCGCTCGCTGGGCGCCCCCTCCAGCGCATCGCGGCCGATGAACCGCCGTTCGGCGTCCTTGAGCGATACCGTCCAGCCCAGGCCGGATTCGGCGGGCAGCACGGACTCGTCCATGTCCTGGCCATACAGGTTCATGCCGGCTTCCAGGCGCAGGGTATCGCGCGCGCCCAGGCCGCAGGGGCGCACGCCCAGGCCGAGCAGATCGTCCCAAAGGCGCTGGACCTGCGCCGCCGGCAGCAGGATCTCGAAGCCGTCCTCGCCGGTATAGCCGGTGCGGGCCACCATGGTCGGCTCATCGATCAAGGCGCCCGAAAAAGGGCTCAAGGCTTCAGTGGCCGCCTGCCAGGACGGCCGCGCATCCCACACTTTCTGGCGCGCGTTGGGTCCCTGAACGGCCAGCATGGCCAGGTCGCGGCGAGGCTCGAGGTGCACGGCGAAGTTTTCGCTGTCGGCCACCCGCTGCATCCAGGCCAGGTCGGCCTGGGCCGTGGCCGCGTTGACGACCGCCCGCCAGGATTCGTTGCTGAAGAAATAAACGATGAGATCGTCGACGACGCCGCCTTCGGGATTGAGCATGCACGAGTACAGTGCCTTGCCCGGCGCCGCCAGGCGGGCCACGTCATTGGCCAGAAGACGCCGCAGATAATCCTTGGAGCCGGGCCCGGAGATATCGATGGCCAGCATGTGCGAGACATCGAACATGCCGGCGTCGCGCCGCACGGCGTGGTGCTCTTCGATTTGCGAGCCGTACGAAACCGGCATTTCCCAACCGCCGAAATCGACCATTCTGGCGCCGGCGCGGATGTGGGCATCGAACAAGGGGGTGCGTGCAAGCGCAGCGGACATGGAGGCTCCTGGGTGGCGGACGAAGACGGAATGCAACGATATAGCAGCTGAAACCGCCCTTCTGTCCTTTGTGCCTGAGAGTTGCCCCTTTGTAGGGGGATTCACCTTCGGCGCCCGCCGCCTTGCAATATGCATGTAGGCGCGGATCTCTCCAGAACGCTGTCTTGCCATGAAAATGGACAACGCAAGATGGTACGGTTTGCCTGAGCGATTCTGGGCGAATTGCGCCTTCGGCGGCCATGACTGGCTCTCTCCCACCTTGCGGGAACAGCAGCGTGAAAGCATACATCGAAAACCGGCAAATACAAAATGCGGTTTATCGCCAGTTACGCCGCTTTTTGCAGGCTCCGGCCGCAGGCCGCGCCCGAGGCCCAGGCCCACTGGAAGTTGTAGCCGCCCAGCCAGCCGGTGACGTCCAGCGCCTCGCCGATGAAATACAGGCCCGGCACGCTTTTGGCCTGCATGGTCTTTTGATCGATGCCCCGCGTGTCCACGCCGCCGCGCATGACCTCGGCCTTTTTATAGCCCACGGTGCCCGTGGGATGCAGGATCCAGGCATGGATCCGCTCGGCCAGCCGGCGTAGCGTCTTGTCGGGCATGTCGGCCATGCGCATGGCGCCAAGCCCCGCTTGCTGGCCGTCTTCGCCGGCCAGCCACTGTTCGGCCAGCCGCCGGGGCCACAAGGCGGCCAGCACCGAGGCCAGGGTCTGGCGGTTGCCGGATTTGCCGGCTATCCATTCTTCGGCAAGCCTGCGGCCCGGCGCCAGATCCAGAGCAATGGGCTCGCCCGGATTCCAGTAGCTCGATATCTGCAATATGCCGGGGCCCGACAGGCCCCGGTGCGTGAACAGCAGATCTTCCAGAAAGCTCGTCCGGCCCTTGCCCGTTCCGCAGCCGACGTCTGCCTCCAGCGCCACGCCGCTCAGCGCGCCAAACGGCTGCCACTGCTGCGCGTCGAAGGTCAACGGCACGAGCGCGGGGCGCGGCTCCACGACCTTCAGCCCGAACTGACGGGCCACGCCCAGGGCGAAATCGGTGGCGCCCAATTGCGGCACGGCCATGCCACCCGTGGCCAGCACCAGTTGCCGCGCCCGCACCGGCCCCCGCGACGTGCGCAACGCAAAGCCGCCGGCCGGGCTTTGCTCTATGCCCTGCACCGGACAGGACATGCGCCACGCCACATTGCCGGCATCGCATTCGCGCCTGAGCATGGCGATGATGGATTCGCTGGAGTCGTCGCAAAAGAGCTGGCCGCGATGCTTCTCGTGCCAGCTTATGCCGTGCCGCTCGACCATGCCGAGGAAATCGCGCGGCGTGTACGCCGCCAGCGCCGAACGGCAGAAATTGGGGTTCTGCGAGAGGAAATTGGCGGGCGACGTACCGATATTGGTGAAGTTGCAGCGCCCTCCGCCCGATATTCGGATCTTCTCGGCCAGCTTTTCGGCATGATCCAGCAGCAGCACGCGCAGGCCGCGCTGGCCCGCCACCGAAGCCGCCATCATGCCGGCGGCCCCGGCGCCTATGACTACCGCGTCGAAGCTATCGGCCACGCCATGGCCCGGTTTGCCCGGCCCCGACGCCGAGGAACCCGGGCTCGCTGCGGCAGGCATGAGCCGGTTCGCCGCGCCCCGCCTCAGTCCTCGTGGATGCAGTCGACATAGTAGCGCGGGCTGCCGTCGGGCCCGATGTCTTCGGCCAGGCCGTGCACGTCGGTTTCGAAGCCCGGGAAGCGCTCGTTGAAGCCGCGCGCGAAACGCAGGTAATTGATGATGCGCTGGTTGAAGCGCTCGCCCGGAATCAGCAGCGGAATGCCCGGCGGATACGGCGTGAGCAGCACGCCCGTAACCCGCCCTTCCAGGTCGTCGATCGCCACGCGTTCGACCTCGCGGTGCGCCATCTTGGCATAAGCGTCGGACGGTTTCATGGCCGGCACCATTTCGCTCAGGTACATCTCGGTGGTCAGGCGAGCTACGTCGTGCGCGCGATAGGCCTCGTGGATTTCCTGGCACAGATCGCGCAGGCCCATTTTTTCGTAGCGGCGATGCTCTTTGCAGAAGTCCGGCAGAATGCGCCACATGGGATGGTTGCGGTCGTAGTCGTCCTTGAACTGCTGCAGCGCGGTCAGCAGCGTGTTCCAGCGGCCCTTGGTAATGCCGATGGTGAACATGATGAAGAACGAATACAGCCCCGTTTTTTCAATGACCACGCCGTGCTCGGCCAGGTATTTGGACACCAGGGCCGCGGGGATGCCGGTTTCGGCGAACGTGCCGGAGATGTCCAGGCCCGGCGTGACGATAGTGGCCTTGATGGGATCCAGCATGTTGAAGCCAGGAGCCAGGTCGCCGAAGCCGTGCCATTCGTCGTTGGCCTCGAGCAGCCAGTCGTCACGGTTGCCGATGCCCTCGGAAGCCAGGCGGTTGGGGCCCCACACCTTGAACCACCAGTCGTTCTTGCCGTATTCGGATTCCACCTTGCGCATGGCGCGGCGAAAATCCATGGCCTCGCTGATGCTTTCCTCGACCAGGGCCGTGCCTCCCGGCGGCTCCATCATGGCCGCGGCCACGTCACAGGACGCAATAATGGCGTACTGCGGCGACGTGGATGTGTGCATGAGGTAGGCCTCGTTGAACACATTGCGGTCGAGCTTGCGGCTTTGCGAATCCTGCACCGTAATCTGCGAGGCTTGCGACAAACCGGCCAGCAGCTTGTGGATGGAGTGCGTGACGAACACCAGGGCGTCTTCGCTGCGCGGGCGGTTCTTGCCGATGGCGTGCATCTGCTCGTAGAACTGGTGGAACGGCGCGTGCGGAATCCAGGCTTCGTCGAAGTGCAGCGTGTCGATTTCCGAACCCAGCCTTTCCTTGATCATCTCGACGTTGTAGCTGACGCCGTCGTAGGTGCTTTGGGTAAGCGTGAGAATGCGCGGCTTCTTGTTCTTGAGCTTGCTGGCGAAGGGATTGGCTTCGATTTTCCGGCGGATGTTCTCGGGTTCGAATTCCTCGTAGGGAATGGGCCCGATGATGCCCAGGTGATTGCGCGTGGGGCGCAGGAACACCGGTATCGCGCCCGTCATGGTAATGGCGTGCAGGATGGACTTGTGGCAGTTGCGGTCGACCACCACCACGTCGTCCATGGCGACGTTGGCGTGCCAGACGATTTTATTGGAGGTGGACGTGCCGTTGGTCACGAAGAAGCAGTGGTCGGCATTGAAGATGCGCGCGGCGTTGAGCTCGGATTCGGCCACCGGGCCGGTGTGGTCCAGCAGTTGCCCAAGTTCGTCGACGGCGTTGCAGACGTCGGCGCGCAGCATGTTTTCGCCGAAGAACTGGTGGAACATCTGGCCCACCGGGCTCTTCAGGAACGCCACGCCGCCCGAGTGCCCCGGACAGTGCCAGGAATACGAGCCGTCCGAGGCGTACTTGACCAGCTCGCGGAAAAACGGCGGCGCCAGGCCGTCCAGGTAGGCTCGTGCCTCCCGGATGATGTGGCGCGCCACGAACTCGGGCGTGTCCTCGAACATGTGGATGAAGCCGTGCAGCTCGCGCAGGATGTCGTTGGGAATATGCTGCGATGTGCGGGTCTCGCCATGCAGGTAGATGGGGATGTCTTCGTTGCGGAACCGCAGCTCGCCGATGAAGGAGCGCAGGTTCTTGATGGCATTGGCCACGTCTTCGGGCGAGGCGACGTCGAATTCCTCATCGTCGATCGACAGGATAAAGGCGCTGGCGCGGCTTTGCTGCTGCGCAAACGAACTCAGGTCGCCATAGCTGGTGACGCCCAGCACCTCGACGCCCTCGGCCTCGATCGCCTCGGCCAGGGCGCGAATGCCAAGGCCCGACGCGTTTTCAGAGCGGTAGTCTTCGTCGATGATGACGATGGGAAAGCGGAATTTCATGCGGATGGCTCCTGCTGCCGAACTGGCTCGGCTAAGTGCGGGGCAGGGTCACGCCCTGCTGGCCTTGATACTTGCCGCCCCGATCGCGATACGACGTTTCGCAAACTTCGTCGCTTTCAAAAAACAGCATCTGGGCGCAGCCTTCGCCGGCGTAGATCTTGGCGGGCAGCGGCGTGGTATTGGAGAACTCCAGCGTGACGTGGCCTTCCCACTCGGGCTCCAGCGGCGTCACGTTGACGATGATTCCACAGCGCGCATACGTGCTCTTGCCCAGGCAAATGGTAAGCACGCTGCGAGGAATGCGAAAGTATTCGACCGTGCGCGCCAGCGCGAACGAGTTGGGCGGAATGATGCAAACATCGCCCTTGAAATCGACGAACGATTTTTCGTCGAAGTCCTTGGGATCCACAATGGTGGAGTTGATGTTGGTGAATATCTTGAACTCGTCGGCGCAGCGCACGTCGTAGCCGTAGCTGCTGGTGCCGTAGCTGACGATGCGTCCTTTTTCGGTGCTGCGCACCTGGCCGGACTCGAAGGGCTCGATCATGCCTTCGGTCGTCGCCACGCGGCGGATCCAGCGATCGCTTTTAATGCTCATAACTCAACCTTATTTCGTGGGCGCCTATTTTATCGCTTACACGGCATGAATGGGCGCGGAACCCAGGGCCTGGGCGGATTATATTCAGTCGCGGAAAAAAGTCCGGTAAATCAAGGCTATGCCATTGACCGTCCCGATGCTTAAATCGGCCGACAGCCCCCTGGCCAACTGGTAGCTGATCCGCCCGACCGTCCCGACTTCGGACAGCGCCTGTTCCAGGCTTATGGTAAAGCCTTTGGACAGATTCTTGCTGGCCACGACGAATTTGTTCTCGATGTCGCTGTCGCTGTCGTCCAGGCCCCGCACCACGGTTTCCACCGGCAAAATGCTGCCGGTGCTGCCCAGTGTGCCGGAACGCATGCTGACTTCATCCAGCCCGAACTTGCGATAAAAGGGCTCATCGCCGCTGATGAGCGACGTGCCCACCGAGAACAGCAGGGCCGCATCGCCGCCCGAGTCGTCGGGCCCCCGGCCCAATAAAAGCCACGAAAGCTTCTGCACGTCGCTGACGTCCGGATACGAGACCAGGTCGATGCGCGGCCGCCTCGCGGTGCCGGCCACACGAACCCCCGCCTCCACCGACAGCCCCGTGCGCAAGGCCTCGATGTTCAGCACGGGGTTCGCCACATCCCCCTGGAACGTGATGGTGCCTCGCCGCAACTGCAAATGCTGGCCGTAGACATTGATGGCGCCCCCGCGGGTGCGCAGCGCGCCAAGCGCCGTCAGCTTGCCGTCCTGCATGGTGATGCGCATGCTGCCGACCAAGCCCGAATCCACGCCGTAGCCCGTGATGTAGAAGCGCGGGCCCAGATCGACTTCCATGTCCATGCTGACGGCCATGGGCGCGCTGGCCTTCTGGGTTTCTCCTTTATGCAGCACGACCACGTCGCTGTCCAGGGTCGGCACGCTGCTGAGCATGTCCAGGTCCACCCAGCCGGCGTCGGCGGTGATCTTGCCCGACAGCGACAGGGCCGAGGGCGGCAGATCCACGTGCAGCTTGCCCGTTACCATGGCGTAGCGGTCCGAGCGCTGCAAAATGGGGTAGCGGTACAACTCGACGTCGGCCACGCCGGTCATGTCGGCAAGGCTCCAGGAGCCCTTCAGCGTCATGCTGCCGTCGCGGGCATCCGGATTGCTGGACACCCACTCGGCCGTGCGCCACTCCTTGGGTGTGACGCGCAGGCGCGCCGGAAAGCGCAGGCTGTCCAGAATGAAACGGTCGCCGTCGAAATGCGCCGCCAGCGTGCCGTCGAGCAGGCGCACCCCGTCGTCCACGCGCACGATCCGGATGTTCTGCCCTTTCACGGTACCGCCGGCCGCCCAACTGCCGTCGGGACGGCTTTGCGCCGTCAGCCTGGCCTGAACCGACCCGCCGATGTCCATTGCATCGCCGGTCAAAATGCTCAGCCAGCCCAGATCCTTGATTTCCGCATCCACGGCAACCTTCTTCACATCCTTGGGATCCATGAAGAAGCCGCCGCCCGGCGGACTGTGCAGCAAGGAGCTGGCCGTGGCCTTGCCCTGGCCCATCTTGGCCGTCGCCACATTCACGTCCGCGGTCAGCAGGCTCAGCCCTTCGCCGGCGGGCTTGGCATTCAAGGCAACGCTCAGGGTTTGCAGGCCCAGAGGGAAATCCGGGCTGCCCGGCACGATCAGGTCGCCCGACAGCCGCTTGATATGGGCCTGGCCCTCCAGGGCGCCGGCGAACTTCATATTCCAGTCGGCCGCATAAACGATCTGCTGGTCGTCGTTGGCCTTGTCCTTGTGCACGATGACGCCTCCACGTCCGTCCTGCTTGCCGGACAACGCCATGGTTTTCTGCAGCTCGGCCAGCAGGCGCCGCGACATCGCAAGATGGTCGATGGCGCCGCGCGTTTCCCACGCGCCTGCCCGCCCCTGGGAGCCCAGATGGCGGATTGTCGCCGTCTGGTTCAAAGGCAGCTTCACGCCCAGCGCGGCCGGGCCAACCTGCCATTGCCAGGCCGGGGCAACCGCCTGCGGCACATACGACACGGCTACCGGCGACTGCAGCCGCGCGCCCACCCCTGCGTGCTCGACGCTGAATGCCGACACACGTCCTCGCCAGCCCTCCAGCGGCTGGGGCGACGGCGCCGCCGGATCCGCCAGCGCCCGCCCCGATTGAGGCGCCGCCTTCGACCGTTGCCCCGATTGGGCCAGCGGCTGGCCGCTCCAGCCGCCATCGGCCTCGACGCCGAGCTTGACGGGCGCCTTTCCAATGCCTTGCGCCTTGCCGGACTGCGGTGAATACACCGCATCGAGCCCCACCCGATGCCTGGCCAGCGTGCCGGCCAGACGCGCCCGGGCCTGCAAGCCGCCGGGCAAACCCGGCCAGAAATCGGCCAGGCGGGCCGCGGCGACCGTCAGCGCCAACTGGCTGCCCGGCGCGCCAAACGCCCCCTTTCCTTCGATGCGGCCGGCGCCCAGCCGCACATTCATATCCAGGCTGGCCAATTGCAGCCCGCGCCATATATCGCCCAAAGCGGAATCGGCCGAAGCGGCGGCGCCATCGGAAACCGGAAGGCCTGTTGATGCGGCGCCGGGCTCGATCCGCGCGCCATTGACGGCAGGCGAGCCCGCCGGCCCGGAGTCCGCCCGGCCTTCCGCATTGACGATGTCGGCCTTGATGCGGCCCGAAGCCGGCAGTCCGTTCCAGCGCGATCCCTCGGCAATATTCAAGCCTACCGTCGCGGACAGCAGATCTTTGTAATCCCGCAGTTGCGCGTCCAGGTCGAGCGTGCTGGTCAGCAGGGCTCGGGGGATCGCCGGGCCCACCAGTTTGCCGAGGTTCAATTTATCGGCCGTGACCGAGCCGACGACGTGCTGGCGGCTGGCTTCGCCGCTGCCGGTGGAGTCCACGTTCAGCACGGTCTTGAGCGACGAACCGTCCCCCAGATGCAGATCCAGCTTCGCCTTGCTTACCGGCAAGGCCTTGCGCGGCTGCAGGTCGGCGTTCAGGTTGAAGCGCACATCCTGGCCGTCGCCATCGACGTTCAGGCTCATGGCGTCCAGCGAGCCCGCCAGGTCGGCGGCCACATCCATGGCGCAGAGATCCGGGCCCGCTTCGTCGGATAGCTCCTGACCGGACATCGGCAGCGCCTTGTCCGAAAGCGCTGAAGCCGCGTTTGCCCCCGACTTGCCGCCGTTTGCGGCAGGCGATTTCGGCGCTGCCGCGCCTTTCGCCGAAACCGGCTGGGCAGCCGCCCCCCGCTTGCCGCCCGCCGGCAACGCCGGCAGGAAGTTGCGCAGGCACAGCGGCGACTCGGCCCGGGAGGTTTGCGCGCGGGTTTTCAAGTGCACCGACAAAGGCCAGGGATCGGCCAGCTTGAAGACGTTCAACTCGCCTTCGATCTTGGCCTGGATGGCGTCCCGGCCCAGTTCCAGGCTCTTGAATACCAGCGCGGCGTTTTCATCGGACAGCTTGAGGCTGGCCTGCAGGTTCTGGACATTCAGCAAAACCGGCTCGCCGCCGACACTCAGGCTCAATGCGCCCAGCGCCACGCGATCCAGTTGCACCCGCACGGGCAGGGCCGGCATGGAAAACGGCTCTTCGGACGACGCCTTATTGGATTCCAGAAGGTTGATGTCCAGCTTGCCGGCCGAAATATCCTGGGCATGCAGGCGGCGATGCGCCAGCTCGCGCCAGTCGACCTCGAGGTGCAGGGACTCGAGGTGGATTTCCACCACCGGCACCTTGACCGACAGGCTTTGCACCGTCAGGCCATGCCATATGGTGCCTTGTATGCCCCGCGCCTCGCCCTGCACCTGCCGCATGGCCGTATCCAGAGCCCAGCGCGTCCCGGGCTCGGTGCCGACGCACCAGGCCACAAAACCGCAGACCACGGCAAGCAGCAGGATCAAGGCGGGCCCCAGCCACAGCAGCAGGCTGCGCAGGCAACGCAGGGCCCGGCTCAAAACGCGATCCCCATGGAAAAGTGGATGCGCAACTTGCGATCGCGCTGCGCATACGCCACGTCCACCTCGAACGGACCGGCCGGCGTGCGCATGATTGCGCCCACGCCATAGCCCACCGCGATTTTCATGGCGCCGAAGGACTCGGCGGCATCGCCGGCATCCACGAATACGCTCATGCCGAACTGCTTGGTGAAATAGTGCATGTATTCGATGCTGCCCACCGCCAGGGCCGGCGCCCCCACCACCGCGCTGCCGCGGCTGAGGCCCAGGCTGTCGTAGCGGTAGCCCCGTATGCTGCGCGCCCCGCCTGTGCGATAGCCGAAATCGTCCGGCAACCGGGAGGTCTTGGACCACACTTTGCCAACCTCGCCGCGCAGCGTCAGCACGTCCCACTTGCCGACGGGCCACCATTGCTGCGCGCGCAGGCCGGCCTTGTAAAAGCCTTCGCCGCGATCCAGAGTGACCCCCGAACCCAGGCCAAGAACCACCAGATTGCCTTCGCGCGGATCGTATTTGTCGTTGACGTCGCGCCGCAGCCCCTGCCAGGTTCCCACCAACGAAGGCACTTCGTAGGTTTCGGCGCCGTCGATGGCGGTCTTGTCGTAGGCGGCGACCAGGCCCCAGCGTGTTTCGTATTCCACCCGGCTGCGGCCCCCGGCCTTGCTCTCGCGCGTGCGCGTCCAGCCCAGCCCAGCCCGCCGGTTGTCCACGCCTTCGATATCGGAATGATCCAGAAGCACGCCCACGCTGTCTTTGTAGCCGCTGAGCGTGGGCGCAAGGTTCACGTCGTAGAAAGCGCGCTGGCGGTTCTTGTCGACGCCGACGCCGGTTTCTATCCAGATGGGCTGGCCGAACACCACGTTCTGCCGGTACAGCGCCTCGGCCCGGACGCCGTTGTCGCTGTCCACGCCCAGCGACGTGGAAAACCGCCGCGCGGGCGCTTCCGACACCCGTACCTGCAAGGGCATCTGGACTTCGCCGTCGGGCAGCGTCACGCGATGCTCGGGCGCGCTGTCCAGGGAAACGAAGGCGCCCCGGAAAAACGACGTGGACTGCAGGGCCTGCTGCCACTCGTCGAGCTTTTCCTGGTCGTAGGGCTCGCCGGGCTTGTATTGCACATAGCGGTCGATGAGCTCACGCGGCACGCGCTTCAGGCCGATGACCTCGACCTCGCCCATGCGCACCCTGGGACCGCTATCGACCGCCACATGCAGGTCGGCCTTGGCCTCGTCGGCCATGACGGTGGCCTGGGACTGCGTGACGCGGGCGAGGTAGAAATCCTTGCGGCTTACGCTGTCGATGAGGTCGGTCTTGGCATCGTGCCACTGTTCGTTGATGAAGGGCATGCCCTGGGTCAGCGGCCAGGACTTCTTGAGCATGTCGACGCGGGCGCGAAACCTCGGGTCCGCAATCTGCCCGGAAAAATCCAGGTCCACCGCATCGACTTTGGTGCGCTCGCCGGGCTTTATCGTAATGTCCCAGGTCTCGCCCATGGCGTCCTCGCCCACTTCGAGCACGACCGTGGGCGAAAAATAGCCCTGGGTTTCAAGAGCCGACAGCGTGGCCTCGCGGGCGCGGCGCCGCAGCCGCGAGAGCTCGCCGCCGTCCTGGTCTTCGGCAAGCCGGGTAATGACGTCCACGGCCCCCACGATGGCCTGCAAGGCCTGGGGCGAGACCCCGCCCGGATCGATGGTGACCTCGGGCGCGGCCGCCTGAGCCCCTTGCACCCACCCGAACGCAAGCAGAACAAGGCAAGGAACGGCGCCCCTCATGAAGAGCTTACTTGCGCGCGACGACTTTGGGCCCCTCGCCCGATGTATCGGGGGGCAGCATGGCGACCTGGACGGCAAGATTCCAGGCGATGTCGCGGTACAGGCCGGCAATTTGCCCGCCACGGTCGGCCACCACGGTGGGCGAGCCCGAATCGGTCTGGGTGCGGATGTCCATGGCCAGCGGCAGCGAACCCAGCCAGGGCGTATTGAACTGGGCGGCCATGTCGCGCCCGCCATTCTGGCCGAAGATGGGCTCGGCATGCCCGCAATTGGAACAAATGTGCATGGACATATTTTCGACAATTCCCAATACCGGAACTTCGACTTTTTGAAACATGCGTAACCCTTTGCGAGCGTCGGCCAGGGCCAGGTCTTGCGGCGTGGTGACGATGACGGCGCCGGTAAGCGGCACCTTCTGGGACAGGGTGAGGGCGATGTCGCCGGTGCCGGGGGGCATGTCGACAATCAGGTAATCGAGGCTTTTCCAGTTGGTCTGGCGCAGCAATTGCTCGAGCGCCTGGCTGACCATGGGGCCGCGCCAGATGGCCGGCGCGTCGTCGTCGAGCAAAAAGCCTATGGAATTGGACTGCAGGCCATGGCCCACCAAAGGCTCCATGGTCTTGCCGTCCAGGCTGGGCGGCTTGCCCGACACGCCCAGCATGATGGGCACGCTGGGTCCGTAGATGTCGGCATCCAGCAGGCCCACCGAAGCCCCCTGCTCCTGCAGCGCCAGGGCGATATTGACGGCGGTGGTGCTTTTGCCCACGCCGCCCTTTCCCGACGCCACGGCGATGATGTTGCGTATATTGGGCAGCGGCCTGAGCCCGCGCTGCACGGCATGGGTTGCCACCTTTAACGTAAAATCGAGCCGGGCAAGGGTGGCCCCCAGCCCGGCCACGGCCGTTTCAATCCGTTTCCGCAATTCGTCCTGCCCATTGTGCAAAGGGTAGCCCAGCGCTAAAGTAAGGGTAAGCGCATTGCCATCCAGGCGCAGCTCGCTGTCTTTCAGCACGGTCCCCAGTTTGCCGTTGGTGTTCGGATCGACAACTTCAGCAAGCGTCGCGCGCAATTGTTCCGGGGTGATGCTCATTTTCGTGCCTCGCGTAAAGAATTTCATGATGCAGCCTAAAGAATAGCGGATTCGCGGAACTATTTTCGGCCACAGACGGCCTTAACATCAAGATGAATACATTTAACCAGATACTTCGCGGCGTACTCTTTATCGTGCTGGCTGTCTTCGGCATGATCATGGCGCTTGTTTTCATGGCCTCGACGGCAATCGCCGTAGCTATTCTGTACGTGGTCGCCCGCATCAAGGGCCGGCCGTTCGGCGTGCGCGCCTACTGGGAAGAACGCCGCAAGCAGGCCTCGCCGGTCCGCAGCTTCAATAAAAAAGACGTCGTCGACGTCGAAATGCGCGAAATTCCCTAGCAAGCCGCGTCAGCGGCGCGGCGTGGGGGCTCCTTCTTCTTGCCGCGCCAAACCCGCGCGCTATTCATTACAATAGACCGTTTCCGTTTTCGCGCCCGGGCGGCAAGCCCGCCCGGCTCTGCGCAAGCCTTCCGTCTACCCCAAAATTTCTCGCATAGCCCATGTCGCGCACGATTTTCGTCACCACCGCCCTGCCCTACGCCAACGGCTCCTTCCACATTGGCCACATCATGGAATACATCCAGGCCGATATCTGGGTGCGCGCCATGCGCATGGCGGGCCATACCGTGCACTTCGTGGGCGCGGACGACGCCCATGGCGCGCCCATCATGCTCAAGGCGCAAAGCGAGGGCATCACGCCGCAAGAGCTCGTGGCACGCTACGCCAACGAGCGCCCGCGCTACCTCAATGGCTTCCAGATCCAGTTCGACCACTGGCACTCCACCGACACGCCCGAGAACACCGAGCTGTCGCAAGACATCTACAAGCGCCTGAAAGCCGCCGGCTTCATCGCCACCCGCAACATCGAGCAGTTCTACGACCCCGTCAAGGGCATGTTCCTGGCAGACCGCTACATCAAGGGCGAGTGCCCCACCTGTCACGCCAAGGACCAGTACGGCGACTCCTGCGAAGTCTGCGGCTCGGTCTATGCGCCCACCGACCTCATCAACCCGTATTCGGCGCTCACCAAGGCCACGCCGGTGCTCAAGTCGTCGGAACACTTCTTCTTCAAGCTGTCGGATCCGCGCTGCGTGGAATTCCTGCAGTCCTGGACCACGGGCAGCAACAAGCTGGGCCACAAGCGCCTGCAAAGCGAGGTGCTGGGCAAGACCCGCGAGTGGCTGGGCGCCGAAGAAGGCGGCGAGGCCAACCTGGCCGACTGGGACATCTCGCGCGATGCGCCCTATTTCGGCATCGAGATCCCCGACGCGCCGGGCAAGTACTTCTATGTGTGGCTGGACGCGCCGGTCGGCTACCTGGCCTCGCTCAAGGCCTATTGCGCCAAGATCGGCCTGGATTTCGACGCCCTCATGGCGCCCGGCAGCGACACCGAGCAATTCCACTTCATCGGCAAGGACATCGTGTATTTCCACGCCCTGTTCTGGCCGGCCATGCTGAAGTTCTCCGGCCGCAAAACGCCCGATGGCCTGCACGTGCATGGCTTCATCACGGTAAGCGGCGAAAAAATGTCCAAAAGCCGCGGCACCGGCATTTCGCCGCTGCGCTATCTGGAAATCGGCATGGATCCCGAATGGCTGCGCTACTACATCGCCGCCAAGCTCAATTCCCACGTCGAAGACCTGGACTTCAACCCCGACGACTTCGTGGCCCGCGTCAACAGCGACCTGGTGGGCAAATACATCAACATCGCCAGCCGGGCCGCCAATTTCATCGGCAAGCATTTCGAAGGCAAACTGGGCTACCTGGGCGACACCCAGGCGCTGCTGGACGAGACCCTGCGCGTCACCGAGGCCGTGCGCGCCGATTTCGAAGCGCGCGAATACGGCCGCGCCATACGGCAGATCATGGCCTGCGCCGACGGCATCAACCAGGCTTTCGACGCCGCTCAGCCCTGGGTCATGGCCAAGGGCATCGCCCAGGCCGATGCCGCCCAGAAGGCCGCGCTGCAAGACGTATGCTCCCGCGCCCTGGCGGGCTTCCGGGCCCTGACCGTCATGCTCAGCCCCGTGCTGCCGAAGCTGGCCGCCACTGTGGCGCAAAACCTGTTTGGCGAGGCCGCTCCCTACCGCTGGGCCGACGCGGGCACGCTGCCCACGCAAATCGCCGCTTTCAAGCACCTGATGCAGCGCGTCGACCCCAAGATGCTCGACGCCCTGTTCGAAGCCCCCGCCCAGCCTGCCCCCGAACCAGGCGGCGAAGCCATTGCCGAAACCATCGACATCAAGGATTTCGCCAAGATCGACCTGCGCATCGCGCGCATCGTCGACTGCGCCGAGGTCGACGGCTCCGACAAACTGCTGCGCCTTTCCCTGGATGTCGGCGAAGGCCGCCTGCGCCAGGTTTTCTCGGGTATCAAGTCGGCCTACAAGCCCGGCGACCTGGTCGGCAAACTCACCGTGGTGGTGGCCAACCTGGCGCCGCGCAAGATGCGTTTCGGCATTTCCGAAGGCATGGTCCTGGCCGCCAGCCACAACGATGCCGGCGTGGATTCGGGCATTTATATTCTCGAACCCGTGGCGGGCGCGCAGCCGGGCATGCGCATCAGCTGACTACACGCGGCGAGGCCGTATCGGCGAACAGCATCCGGGCGATCAAGTCGCTGTCCAGGGGTTCGCCGCTAAGCGTGCGAGCCAAAACCTCGCCGCCCAGCAATTGCAGGGACAACACCATATCGGGGCCAACCCGCTTGATCTTGTCCAGGTGGGTGCTGGTATTGGCCAGCGCCACCGTCCTGGTCTCGGCCCCTCCCACTTCCTTGGCCGCCAGCACTATGAATGCGTTTTCGGCGTCATCGTTGCGCAAGGCCAGAATGTACCGGGCCTTGCTCGCCCCGGCGTCGGCCAGCACCGACTCTTCGGAGGGATCGGCCATGATCAGATCCGCCCCTTCGGGGTACATGTGGGCGACGTCCTGCGGCACGATGACCGTGACGTCGAAGCCTCGCTCGCGCATGGCGTTATAGACACTCTGGGCCAGAGGCGTAGCCCCGGCAATGATGATGTGGTTCTTTCTCATGACGTGTGTCAGCCGCCCCTTGACGAGGCGCTTCAGGTTGCCGCCGATGATCGGCCCGATTATCGCGCTTACCGACGTGGCAAACACGGTGATGCCCATGATGATGATGGAAACCGTGAACAGCTTGCTGGACGCCGTCTGCGGTGTGATGTCGCCATATCCCACCGTGGACATCGACACCACCGCGAAGTACAGCGCCGAAACGATGTCGTGGATGGCGGGATGGAACTCGTCGCCCATGTACAAAGCGCCGAAGACCGAATAGACCAACAGCGACAGGATGCTCAGGACGGCAAACAAACTGCCGGCGGCCAGGCTGGAACGGTCGAACCGCCGCCAGTAGGCGACCAGCATCAGCGCCAGCACCAGCGTGTAGACAGCCAGACCGGCACGGCCATGCTCGCTCCAGAGCGCGATGGTGCCGGTGGCGATCAGAAGCAGCAGGGAAAATGCCCAGGCAATGCGCGCGCGCAGAAGCAGGCCAATAGCCATGACCTGCAAGCTGACGCCCAGAACCAGGCGCGGCAGGCTGACCAACCCCGCGGAGTCCAGCATGGTGCGCAGACTCTCGACCGAAAACCACGACAGCCAATCATGCGGCTGAGCCGCGCGCACTGCCGAAACCCCCGGCTGCAGAAAGAGGAAGCCGTCCACCGCCACCAGCACGGCCACGAACCAGTGCGGCTGAAAGACCGCACACAGCCGCCGAATCCGATTGCGCAGCGAAACTGCCGTCAAGAAAACCTCGCACAAAGAGGACCGCGCCTGCGAATCCGATAAAGAAAAACGGCATAAGCCAAGGGCTACAAGTTTAGCCCACGAAGCGCCGGCTACGTCAAATAAAGTAAAATCCCGGCATCATGCCTCCCCCCGCCGCCATGACGCCAGGCCCCCGGCCCAACCGTCCCGAAAACCAACCCTCCAACGATACGGCCCGGCGCGCCGCTGGCCGGCGCAGCACCCTTGCCAGCGTGGCCGTGAACGTCTGCCTTTGCATCCTGCAGGCCGCAATCGGCCTGATGGCGCACTCCCAGGCGCTGGTCGCCGACGCCATGCACTCGTTGTCCGACCTGCTGTCGGATTTCACCGTGCTCATCGCCAACAAGCACAGCCACAAAGCGCCCGATGCCGACCACCACTACGGCCACCTGCGCTTTGAAAACGCCGCCTCGCTGATTCTGGGAGTGCTGCTGGTATCGGTGGGCGTGGGCATGTTCTGGGCCGCGCTGAGCCGGCTGCAAAACCCGCAATCCATCCCCACCGTGCATTCGGCCGCCCTGGTCGTTGCCGCGGCGGCGCTGGTCATCAAGGAATCGCTGTTTCACTACCTGCGGCGCGTGGGCGAGCGCGTACGCTCCTCCATGCTCATCGCCAACGCCTGGCACGCACGCTCGGACGCCGCGTCCTCGCTGGTGGTGGCGATAGGCATTATTGCCAACATGGCCGGTTTCCCGATGGCCGACCCCCTGGCGGCCATCATCGTGGGCGCCATGGTGGCGCGCATGGGCGCGAAGTTCTTCCTGGCTTCGTTCAATATTCTCATGGACAGCGCCGTCGACAAGGCAACCGAGAACCGCATCCGCGGCCACCTGCTTTCCACACCGGGCGTGCAGGGCATCCACGACCTGAAAACCCGCAAAATGGGCGACATGATCTGGGTGGAGGTGGACCTGGAAATGGATGCCTCGCTGACCATCGCCCAGGGACACGCCATTGCCGTCGAAGCCCGCCGCCGCGTCATGGACAACGAGCCGGTGCTGGACGTGATGACCCACTTCGATCCGGTCGAAGTGGCCGCATAAAGCCCGTCCAGAGCGCGCAACCCGCTGCCAAAATGCCCCCACGCTGCGCCGCTAACACGGCTTGCTGCCTCCCAAGGAGGCGCTTTTTGCCTTGGGAGCGGCCCGGCGGCAAAAAAACAAGCCGCCCGAGAGCGGCTTGATTCTTGCACGGCCAGTCAACAATCAAGGCCTGTCAACCGTGATGCTCCACCGCCTTGTGCCCGGGCACGCGGTGGAACTGGCGGCTGAAATACACCAGGCCGTCGCCGCCGTTGGCCAGCAGGCTGATGGCGTCGAGCTCGACGATCATGACCGTGTGGCTGCCCAGTTCGTCGGCGCGCACGATGCGCCCTTGCAGGTTGGCCAGGGCCTCTTGCAGGACCGGCAGGCTGTATTCGGATTCGACCCAGCCCGGCCGCGCAAACCGTTCTTCCATGGAAATGCCCGTCATGCCGGCGAAATCGCGGGCCAGGTCTTCCTGTTCGGCCGACAGCACGTTGACGCACACCATGCCGTTGGCCTTGAAGACGGCGTTCATGGCGCTGGAGCGGTTGATGCAGACCAGCAGCGTGGGCGGGGAATCGGTGACCGAACACACGGCCGTGGCCGTGACGCCGCAACGGCCGCCCTTGCCGTTGCTGCTGATGATACTGACGGCGGCACCCAGACGCGCCATGGCATGGCGAAAGTCGGTGCGCTTGCTATCGGCGATATCGGTATTGGTCATGGGGGCCTCCGGACGAAACCAGGCACGAAACAGGCGCTATTTCTGGCGCAGCTGATCCAGGACGTTGATGTCGTCGTTATTATGCAGATGCGGGACAAGCCAGCCGTTCTGATCGTAATCCGACAGGCACTGATCCACCAGCTCGGTCATTTTATCCAGTGTACCGGAACCCTGGGCGTGCCGCAGGCACTGCATGCGCACCTCGTCCTGGTTGCCCGCGTAGTTGATTTCGTACAGCTCGTGGCGGCCGCCGAACTCGGTGCCGATGGCATCCCACAGCAGCTTCAGGATCTTGATGCGCTCCACGTGGTCGATGCCGTCCGAGCCGCGCACATAGCGCGACAGATACTCGTTGAGCGCGGGATTGTTGAGGTCGCGCACTCCGGAAGGCAGGTAAATGAGCCCGCTGGCGACGATTTCCTCGATGGTCTTCTTGATGGCCGGATACACCTGCGAGGCCAGCACCCGATAGGCCTGCTGGGCCTCCTGGCCGGGAGCCCAACTGTCGTGATGCCAGGAATAGCCGTTGCCGACCATGGCTTCGGTCAGCGACCAGAACATATTGCGCCAGGCCAGCACCTCGCCCACCGCCGCCTGCACGCCGCGGAAATCCAGGGTACCGGTACATTTCAGGGCCTTGACGAGCAGGCCGGAGATGAAATCCAGCTTGACGGCGAAGCGGGTGCAGGCCTGCAGGGGGAACAGCCGCCCGAAGCCGCCTTGCGGGAACCAACTGCGGCAGCGTTCGAGATCGCGATAGATCAGCACGTCTTCCCAGGGGATGAACGCATTGTCGAAGATCAGGATAGCGTCGTTTTCGTCGAAGCGGCTGGACAAGGGATAGTCGAAGGGCGCGCCCATGGCGCCGGCGGCCAGTTCGTACGAAGGCCGGCACACCAGCTTGACCCCCGGGGTATTCATGCCGGCGATGAACATCAGCGCCATGTCGGTGTTGTCGCCCAGCAGGCCGGCCGAGCCCTGGCCGATGAAGTTGTAATGGGTAAGCGCCGAGCCCGTGGCCACCACCTTGGCTCCGCTTACGTAGATGCCCGCTTCGGTTTCGCGGTCGACCGAAATGAACACGTCGCTGACCTCTTCGACGGGCCGGTTGCGATCGATGGGGGGATTCACGATGGCGTGGTTCAGGTACAGGCAGGCCTCCTGGATGCGGCGATACCAGGTGCGCGCATTGCCTTCGAACTTGCCGTAGTACTCGGGCACGATGCCCAGCGCGCTGCCGAACGCCGCCTTGTAGTCGGGCGTGCGCCCCATCCAGCCGTAGGTCAGCCTGGACCAGGCGGCAATGGCGTCGCGCTGCTCGCGCAGTTCCTGCGGGCTGCGCGCATAGCGGAAGAACTTGTGGGTGTAGCCGCCGTTGCCCGTATCGGTTTCCCAGCACAGTTCGTCTTTGTGCGCGGGATCGTGCAGGGCGTCGTACAGGCGCGCCATGGAAGCCGCCGCGTTCCGGAACGCCGGATGCGTGGTGATGTCGTGGACGCGGTCGCCATAGATATAGATTTCACGGCCGTCGCGCAGCGACTCGAGGTATTCGGCGCCGGTGAACGGACGGTTTTTTTCGGCGCGCAGGTCTTCCGGGTAAGTGCGAGGCAAATCGGCTGGGTTCATGCCTGTCTCCTGATCATGTCATGTTTTGAGGTTATGGCAGCATGATGCTCCGTTATCGCGGCCCGGCCAATGCACGTATGCAGGAATCACTGGTACTTTTCATGGGCTGTGGGCCTGCATCTGCTCGCGCCATTCGCTGGGAGCCGCGTGCGCATGCCGGCGAAAGAAGCGGCTGAAATACGAAACATCCACGAAGCCCAGGCTGTAGGCGATTTCGCTGACCGGCGCCGACGAAAAAAGCAGCAGGCGCCTGGCCTCCTGCAGGAGGCGGTCGTGCACCAGCCGCAAGGAGGGAATGTCGGCCACCCGCCGGCAGATGTCGTTGAGGCGGGTCTCGGTGACCCGCAGCCGTTCCGCGTATTGCGTCAACGTCCAGTGCTCGCGGTAATGGTCTTCGATTAGCTGGTTGAACTCCTGGAACACGCGCACGTCCACCTGCCGCAGCGTCCTGTTCGGCGATTGCGAAAACGAATCGGCAAGTCGGGCCATGGTGATGAAGGCCAGCCGCGTAAGGGCCATGAGGCCCAGGTCGCGCCCGACCCCCTCGCCGGCGCACTCCGCGCGCAAAAGCCGGCAATAGTCGAACAGCCGCTGCGCCTCGTTTTCGTCGCCGCTGCCGTTGCCGGCAGCCTTCATTTCTATACACGAAGGCTGGTTCAGGCGCCGGCTCAGCACACCGGCCGGCTCTTCGTTGAACAGGCTCCACAGCACGTTCTGCCGCACCGAAAGCACCAGCCCCTGCGCATCGTCGCTGAGCACGAAGGCGTGGGTGACCGAAGGCGGGGTCAGGAAGAACAGGGGCGCCTTGGCATGGTAATAGGACTCGTCCAGCTTCAGGCGCACCTCGCCCTGCCACAGCAAATGCACCTGATACACCCTGGCATGGCGGTGCGCCACCATATTGCGCCCGAAAAAATCCGCCAGACGGCCCAGGCCTTCGCAATGCACGTCGGCGTCTTCGTAGCGAAGGTCGTAGCTGCGGCCCAGGTCGAGATTCGGTATGGCGGCGGTCATCAGGTCTTGGTCGAAGCGTTTCCTCTGCCGCGTCGGGTGGCAACAAGAGCGGCGGAGCGTTTACGGGCGGTGGACTTGGCGGCCGCCCGCCTGCCGGATTCGGGCAAATCCACCAACTCGACCGGCTCTTGCCGATGAGCCAGGAACAAGTCGAGCGCCTCGTAAAGGTTGCGTACGACGTCGTTGCCCATGCCCTGTTCCAGATTAGCGTACTGCTGCTCGATAAGCGGCGCAATACTCCGGATCAGGCTGCGGCTGCGCGCGGTCAGCGCGACCAGGATACGGCGCTGGTCGGTATCGACCCGATTGCGGTCGACCAGCTCCATTTCCTCCATGCGGGCCATCACGCCCGCCAGGCTGGGACTGAGAATATGGCAGGTTGCGCAGATCTGCCACTGCTCCATGGGCGCGCCGTTGTCGCTGATCGCACGGATGACGCGCCACTGCTGCTCGGTAAGCCCATAATGGTTCAGGATGCGGCGAAAATTGCCCATGACGCATTCGCGCGCCTGCAGCAGCAACAAGGCCAGGTTACGGTGTTTGAGCGAATCGTCCATTGTTTTCATCCCGCGCCGGGTTCGGCGTCTTGCCCCGGGCCGGCAAGTATGCAATCTCATGCCCGCGCCCATTGACATCTAATATGTTAGCAATTAAATTATAGAATATATTAGTTAATTTTTCGAAGCTGTTTCAATTTTCCTCGCGACGGGCACTTGAAACGCTTCAGCCACAAGGACGGAGGCCACCGGCTGAACATGCGCGCACACAATTTTCCAACGTCTGTACGGGGCACCATATACGGCGTCGTCCTGAACGATCGCGGCTCCATCGAGGCCATGGGCTCCGCCCTGCAGGAAGCTCCCTACAAAGCTCCGCCCAAGGCCCCGGTCATGTACATCAAGCCCGGCAACACGCTCAGCGCCAGCGGTTCGGCGGTTGCCCTGCCCAAAGGCGCCGGCCAGGTCGAAATCGGCGCCGCGGTCGGGCTGGTCATCGGCGCCCCGGCCTCCCGCCTGAACACCCAAAATGCCCTGGCCGCCGTGCAGGGCTGCGTCGTCGTGGCCGATCTCAGCCTGCCGCACACCAGCTACTACCGCCCCGCCATCCGCGAAAAATGCTTCGACGGCTCCTGCGTTTTCGCCGACACCGTAGCGCCGCTGGCCAGCGTCCCGAACCTGGCCGGCCTGCAGGTGGAAACCTTCATCAACGGCAAGCAAGCCGGGCAATGGTCGCTGACCGAGCTGGTGCGCGGCGCGCCCGAACTGCTGCAAGACGTCACCGAGTTCATGACGCTCGCCCCCGGCGACGTGCTTCTGCTCGGCGTCAAGTGGCAGGCGCCCGCCGCCGCGCCTGGCGACCAGGTGGCCGTTGCCGTCCCCGGCGTGGGCAGGCTTGAATTTTCCATCGAATCCACCACAGGGAGCGCCGCATGAAACGAGGCCGCATATTCCTCAATGGCGCCGTGCACGAAGTCCGGCCGGCGCAAGACGGCCATATCCGCCTGGCCGACGGCCAGCTCCTGGCCGAAGACCAGGCGCATTGGCTGCCACCGATAGAGCCCGGCACGATCTTCGCGCTGGGCCTGAACTATGCCGATCACGCGCGCGAACTCGCCTTCAAGGCGCCCGAAACGCCGCTGGTCTTCCTGAAGGGCCCCAACGCGCTGGTCGGCCACAACGCCCGCACGCCCCGCCCCGCCGGCGCCGACTACATGCACTATGAATGCGAACTGGCCGTGGTCATCGGCAAGCACGCCAAGAACGTCAGGCAGGCCGACGCCTACGAGTACGTGGCGGGCTATACCGTGGCCAACGACTACGCCATCCGCGACTACCTGGAAAACTACTACCGCCCCAACCTGCGCGTGAAAAACCGCGATGCCTGCACGCCCATCGGCCCCTGGCTGGTCGACGCCGCCGACATTCCCGACCCCATGAACCTGCGCCTTTGCACGTCCGTGAACGGTAAAATAACGCAAGAGGGCACAACGCGCGACATGGTGTTCAGCATTCCCTGGCTTATCGAATACCTGTCCGCCATCATGACCCTGTCGCCTGGAGACCTCATTCTTACCGGCACGCCCGAAGGACTCACCAATGTCGTGGCAGGCGATGTAGTCGTTACCGAAATCGAAAACGTGGGCCGCCTGGTCAACCACCTGGCCGACGACCGGAATTATCTGAACCCCGCACTCTGACTGGCAGGCAAATCATGATCAAGCACCTCATCAACGGCAAACAGGTCGAAAGCAAGCAGGTTTTCGAAACCCTCAACCCCGCCACCAACGAAGTCCTGGCCGAAGTCGCCCGCGGCGGCGAGGCCGAAATCAACGCCGCCGTGCAAGCCGCCAAGGAAGCCTTTCCGGGCTGGGCCGGCAAGCCGGCCGCCGAACGCGCCAAGCTCATGCGCAAGCTGGGCGAGCTCATCACCCAGAACGTGCCCGAACTGGCCGAGATGGAAACGCGCGACACCGGCCAGGTCATCGGCCAGACCAAGAAGGCGCTCGTCCCGCGCGCCGCCGACAACTTCCATTTCTTCGCCGAAATCGCCGCCCACATGGACGGCGAAAGCTACCAGTCCGACACCGGCCACCTTAACTACACTCTGTGGCAGCCGGTCGGCGTGTGCGCGCTTATTTCGCCCTGGAACGTGCCGTTCATGACGGCCACCTGGAAAACCGCGCCCTGCCTGGCCCTGGGCAACACCGCCGTCATGAAGATGTCCGAGCTTTCGCCGCTTACCGTTACCCGCCTGGGTGAACTGGTGCTCGAAGCCGGCATTCCCGCGGGCGTCTTCAACATCGTGCACGGCTTCGGCCCCGAAACCGGCGAACCCCTCATCCGCCACCCCGACGTGCGCGCCGTGTCGTTCACCGGCAGCACCGCCACCGGCAACCGCATCGTCCAGCAGGCCGGACTCAAGAAATTCTCGATGGAGCTGGGCGGCAAGTCGCCGTTCGTCGTGTTCGACGACGCCGACTACGAGCGCGCCCTGGACGCCGCCCTGTTCATGATCTTCTCCAACAACGGCGAACGCTGCACGGCGGGCTCGCGCATCCTGGTGCAAAAAGGCATTTACGACAAGTTCGTGGCCGACTACGCCGCCCGGGCCGCCAAGCTTGCCGTGGGCGATCCGCTCGATCCCAACACCATCATCGGCCCCATGATCAGCCGCGCCCACCAGCAAAAGGTGGCGCACTACATCGAACTGGGCAAGAAGGAAGGCGCGCGCGTGGTGTTCGGCGGCGGCGCGGCGCAAGTGCCCGACCACCTCAAGAACGGCAACTGGATCCAGCCCACGGTGTTCGCCGACGTCGACAACCGCATGCAGATCGCCCAGGACGAGATCTTCGGGCCGGTGCCCTGCATCATCCCCTTCGACACCGAGGCGGACGCGCTGCGCATCGCCAACGACATCCAGTACGGACTGTCGTCGTACGTCTGGACCGAGAACACCGGGCGCGCCCTGCGCATGGCGCGCGGCATCGAAGCCGGCATGGTGTTCATCAACAGCCAGAACGTGCGTGACCTGCGCCAGCCCTTCGGCGGCGTCAAGGCTTCGGGCACGGGCCGCGAGGGCAATCACTACAGCTTCGAAGTCTTCGCCGAAGCCAAGAACGTGTGCCTTTCGTACGGCAGCCACCCCATTCCGCGCTGGGGCGTCTAGGCGCGCGGCAACCGGCACACACAACGATCACAGAGAGACATATCATGGGTACGCTTGCACTGGCAGCAAAAATCACACACGTTCCGTCAATGTATTTGTCCGAACTGGACGGCCCGCACAAAGGCTGCCGCAAGGCGGCCATCGACGGCCACTACGAAATCGGCCGGCGCTGCCGCGAGCTGGGGGTCGACACCATTGTCGTCTTCGACGTGCACTGGCTGGTCAATTCCGAATACCACATCAATTGCGCGCCCAATTTCAAGGGTGTCTACACCAGCAACGAACTGCCGCATTTCATCAAGAACCTGCCCTACGAGTACCCGGGAAACCCCGAGCTCGGCAAGATCATCGCCGACACCGCCAACAAAATGGGCGTGGTCAGCCGGGCCCACACCGACACCACGCTGGAGCTGGAATACGGCACCCTGGTTCCCATGCGCTACATGAACGCCGACCAGCATTTCAAGGTCATCGGCGTCTCGGGCTGGTGCATGTGGCACGACCTGCACGAAAGCGCCCGCTTCGGCCTGGCCGTGCGCAAGGCCATCGAAGAGCACTACGACGGCACCGTGGCCGTGTTCGCCAGCGGCTCGCTTTCGCACCACTTCGCCACCAACGGCACGGCTCCCGAGTACATGCACAAGGTCTTCAACCCCTTCCTCGAAAAAGTCGACCACGAAGTCGTCGAAATGTGGAAGCAGGGCGACTGGAACACCTTCCTGGACATGCTGCCCATGTACAACGAAAAGTGCTGGGGCGAAGGCGGCATGCACGACACCGCCATGCTGCTGGGCCTTTTGGGCGGCCGGGACTACGACCAAGGGGTGGAAATCATCACCCCCTACTTCGGCAGCTCGGGAACGGGGCAGATCAACGCCATCTTCCCGGTCACGCCGCTGAAGTCCGCCGTCAACGCCTAGGAGCACGCCATGCCCCACCTTACTCTTGAATACTCCGCCGACATCCGCCGGAAAAGCGACATGAAGGCGCTTTGCGGCAAGCTGGCGCGCTGCCTCGTCGCCCAGCGCACCGACGACGGCAAGATCGTCTACCCCATCGGCGGCATCCGCGTGCGCGCCCTGCCGGCCGAGGACTACTGCATCGGCGACGGCAGCCAGGAAGGCGCCTTCGTGCACGGCGCCCTGAAAATCGCCGCCGGGCGCAGCGAGCAAACCAAGAAATCCACCGGCGACGCTCTGTTCGAAATCATGAAAGAGCACTTCGCCCCGCTCTACGAACAGCAGGGCCTGGCGCTGTCGCTGGAAATCTCCGAGTTCAGCGAAACAGGCACCTGGAAGCACAACAATCTGCACGCCCGGTTCCGGGCCGCCGAGCAAAAATAACACCGGAAGAAAACATGCTCCCTGAAAGCACCGTCAAGGCCCTCGCCCAGCAACTGAACCAGGCCGAAAAAACCCGCACCCAGGTGCGCCATTTTTCCCAGGCCCACCCCGAGATGACCATCGAGGACGGCTACGCCATACAACGCGAATGGGTCAAGCTGCGGCTGGCCGAAGGCCGCGTGGTCAAGGGCCGCAAAATAGGCCTGACCTCCCGCGCCATGCAGCAGTCGTCGCAAATCGACGAACCCGACTACGCCCCGCTGCTGGACGACATGTTCTTCGAACAGGGCAGCGATATTCCGTTCTCGCGCTTCATCGCCCCGCGCGTCGAGGTGGAGCTGGCCTTCGTTCTCGGCAAGCCGCTCAAAGGGCCCGGCATTACGATATTCGACGTGCTGGCCGCCA
>NZ_DATMGA010000046.1:0-17475 GCF_035555955.1 Eoetvoesiella sp.
TATGTTTCATGCGGCGCTCCTTGATACTTGTTCGCAAGCGTCTGCAATCTGCCGCGTGGCGTTCAGGCTGGCATGCTCGTGCGCATGGGCGGCTACCTGAAGCAGTTCCCCGCGAGTCCGCTCCTTCAACCACTGCGCCAGCCAGGACGCTGAAAATTCGGATTGTTTACGCAGCCAGCCTCCCTTGCATTCGCTTAGATAGCGGGCGTTGGCCGTTTGATGATCGTCGATGGCGCCCGGCAGCGGAATGAACAGCGCGGCCACACCCGCGGCCGCCACTTCGGCGACCGTCATGGCGCCGGCGCGGCAGATCAATAGATCCGCCTGGGCCAGCGCCCCGGCCATATCGTCGATGAACGCCACGCATTGCGCCTGCACGCCGGCCTGCTCGTAAGCGGCGCGTACGGCCTCGATATGCCGCTCGCCCGCCTGGTGCGTGACGACCGGCCTATCCTGGACATCAAGCTGCCGCAAAGCCTGCGGCACCGTATCGTTCAGGGCCTGAGCGCCAAGGCTTCCGCCCACGACCAGTATCCTCAAGGCCCCCTGGCGCGCGGCGTAGCGCTCGCCAGCCGGCGGCAATTGGGCGACTTCCCGCCGCACGGGATTCCCGACCATCAACGCGCCCGGCAAGGCGCCGGGGAAGCCCAGCAGCACTTTGCTGGCGATTCGGGCCAGCCAGCGGTTGGCGGTTCCGGCAACGGCGTTCTGCTCGTGCACGACCAGGGGAATCTGCAGCAATGCCGCCATCAATCCGCCCGGGAAAGCCACGTACCCGCCCATGCCGAGCACGACGTCGGGCCGCAGACCGCGCAAATGGCGCGCGGCCTGCCGGCAGGCGCCTATCAGTGTAAAGGGCAGCTTCAGCAGCGCGGCCGCGCCTTTGCCTCGCACGCCCGAAAACCGCAGCGGCGCCATTTCGATGCCTTGGGCGGGCACCAGCCGCCCTTCCATGCGTTCCGGATGGCCCAGCCAGACGACGCGCCAGCCGCGCGACTGCATTTCGCGCGCCACGGCAAGGCCCGGCATGATATGCCCGCCGGTGCCGCCCGCCATGATCAACAAGGTGCGCGTCGTCATGTCCGCTTGCCTCGCATCAGGTTCCTGTTTTCGTGATCGACGCGCAACAGCAGCGCCACCGCCACGAGATTCATGACTATGCCCGACCCACCGTAGCTGACCAGCGGCAGGGTAAGCCCCTTGGTCGGCAGCAGGCCGACGCACACGCCGATATTGATGAAGGTCTGCACGCCGAACCACAGCGCCACGCCCTGGGCCACAAGGCCATTGAAAATGCGCTCCATGGCTATGGCCTGCCGGCCGATGTCGAAGGCTCGCCACACCACATAGGCGAATACGGCGATCAGGCACGCCACGCCGACAAAGCCCAGCTCTTCGCCGATGACTGCAACGATGAAGTCGGTATGCGCCTCGGGCAGGTAGTGCAGCTTTTCGATGCTGGCTCCCAGCCCCACGCCCAGCCATTCGCCTCGGCCGAAGGCGATCAGAGAATGCGACAGCTGATAGGCGCTGCCGTAGGCGTTGTCGGGATTCCAGGGATCCAGATAGACGAACAGCCGCTCGCGGCGCCACGGCGAGGCCCATATCAGCAACAGGAAGCTGCCCACCAGCACGCCCAGCAGGCTGGAAAACAGCTTGCCGTTGATTCCGCCTATGAACAAGATGCCCACGGCGATGGCCACGATCACCATGAACGCGCCCAGGTCGGGCTCGAGCAGCAGCACCATGCCCACGGCGCCAAGGGCCGTGGCCATGGGCAGGAAGCCGCGGAAAAAATTATGCATGTGCTCTTGTTTGCGCACGGTGTAATCGGCCGCGTACAAGATAATCGCAACCTTCATCAACTCGGAAGGCTGGAAGTTCAGCGGCCCCAAAGGCAGCCAGCGCCGCGCGCCGTTGACTTCGCGGCCCAGGCCCGGCACCAGGACCACGAGCAGCAGCAGCATGCTTACGATGAACAGCGGGATGGCCATCTTCTGCCAGACCTTCAGGGGCACGCTCAGCACAAAGGCCGCGCCAAGCACGCCGACCAATGCGAACAGGGCATGCCGGACCACGAAATAAAAACGCCCGTAGCTTTCGTAGCGCGGCCCGTCGGCCAGCGCGATGGAAGCCGAATACACCATGAGCAAGCCGAACAGCACCAGCGCGGCCGTAGCGACGATCAGTCCGAGATCGAAATTGGACATGGTCGTGCGGCCGGGCCGCACGGCGTTCACACCCGAAGTCAGATCCGTGAACAGGCTCATGCGATCTCCCCCTTGTCCAGCGCCAGCTCATGCACGGCCTGAACGAACACCTGGCCGCGATGGTTGTAGTTCCTGAACATGTCCATGCTGGCGCAGGCGGGCGACAGCAGCACGGTATCGCCCGCCTGCGCCAATGCCAACCCGCGCTCGACGGCATCCTCCAGGGTCGAGGCGTATTCCAGCGGAACCCCCGCATCGGCCAGCGCCTGGCCGATGACGGGACCGTCCTGGCCGATGAGCACGACGGCGCGGCCATGCTCGCGCACGGCTTTGAGCAGGGGGGAAAAATCCTGCCCCTTGCCCAGGCCGCCGGCAATCAGGACCGCCTTCCGGCCCAGCCCTTCGAGCGCGGCCACGGTGGCACCCACGTTCGTGCCCTTGCTGTCGTTGACGAAATCGACGCCGGCAATGGCTCGGACAAACTCGGCGCGATTGGGTTCGCCCGCGTATTCGCGCAATGCGCGCAGCATCGGCGCCCATCCCAGGCCCAAACTGCGGGCCAGCGCCAGCGCGGCCAGTGCGTTCAGGGCGTTGTGCTGGCCACGCACGCGCAGCGCATCGGCCGGCATCAGCCGCGAAATCCGGCCCGCATCCCGCAATGGTTCCTGCTCGGCCTTGCGGCGCTTGCCCGTGCCCGCGGCGGCGGGCAGGTCGAAATCGTTGGCTTCGCTGGCGCACAGCCAGGCGACGCCATGGCTGCCCTCCAGGCCCAGATCCCCCACCCAATGTGGGGCATCCCGCCCAAAGGAACGCACGGACATCGCCCTGGGTGCGGCCACCATATCGGCCACGATCGCATCGTCGCGGTTGATGACGGCGACCTTCGCCATGGCCAGAAGCCTGGCCTTGGCGGCGGCATATGCCTGCATGGATCCATGCCAGTCCAGATGATCCTGCGTTACGTTGAGCACCACGGCGGCATCCGGAACCAGCGACGACGTGGACTCCAGCTGGAAGCTCGACAACTCCAGCACCCAGACGTCGGGAAGATCCGAGGCATCCAGCGCGTCGGCCAGCGCGGCCAGCGCAGCCGGGCCGATATTGCCGGCCGCGCGGGCGCTGCGCCCGCATGCCTGCACCAGAAGCCGGGCCATCGAGGTGACGGTGGTCTTGCCGTTGGTGCCAGTCACGGCCAGCACATTCGGGCTGTAGCCTTGCCCCGCCATATCGGCCAGCGCGCGGGCGAACAATTCGATTTCCCCCAGCACTTCGATATTCTTTTCGCGGGCCAGATCCAGAAGCGATTTCACGGGCTCCTGCACCGGCGGCAAGCCGGGGCTGAGCACGATGCGCGCCACGTCGGCCAGCGCATCCTCGGTGAAGCATTCGGTTCCCAACCGGAAATCAACGTCCGCGCCGTCCAGCTTCGCGCGCAGGGCGTCCAGCCCGCCCGGCTGCGCGCGCGTATCCAGCACGCGCAGGCGCGCGCCGTTCCTGGCGCACCACGAGGCGGCCGCCGCCCCCGTCTCGCCCAGACCAAGAATCAGGGTCAACGTTCCCGCACCGATCGAAGGAAAGGAATAATCGCTCATCGCAGTTTCAACGTCGCCAGGCCTATCAGCACCAGCATCATGGTAATGATCCAGAAACGCACGACCACCTGCGTCTCTTTCCAGCCGCCGACTTCAAAATGGTGATGCAGCGGCGCCATTCGCAAGATGCGCCTGCCCTGTCCGTATCGTCGCTTGGTGTACTTGAAATACGACACCTGCAGCATCAC
This sequence comes from Eoetvoesiella sp., assembly GCF_035555955.1. Classification (NCBI taxonomy): domain Bacteria; kingdom Pseudomonadati; phylum Pseudomonadota; class Betaproteobacteria; order Burkholderiales; family Alcaligenaceae; genus Eoetvoesiella; species Eoetvoesiella sp. The sequence continues at coordinate 3,991 of NZ_DATMGA010000046.1, forward strand.
CGAAAGCGTCTCCACCACGAACACGCCGCCCATGATGAACAAGACGATCTCCTGGCGCACGATGACCGCGATCGTGCCCAGCGCGCCGCCCAGGGCCAGCGCCCCGACGTCGCCCATGAATACTTGCGCGGGATAGGCGTTGAACCACAGAAACGCCAGGCCCGCCCCGCCGATGGCGGCGCACAGGACCATGAGCTCGGAGGCGCCCGGTATGTAAGGGAACAGCAGGTACTTGGAATAATCCACGCGGCCCACCACGTAGGCAAAGATGCCCAGCGCGCTGCCGACCATGACGGTCGGCATGATGGCCAGGCCGTCCAGGCCATCGGTAAGGTTCACGGCATTGCTGCTGCCCACGATCACGAACCAGGTCAGCGCGGCGAAGCCGAATACGCCCAGCGGATAGCTGACGCTCTTGAAGAACGGCACGATCAGGTCGGCGCGCGTCGGCAGCGGCATGGTGAACCCGCTCAGCATCCAGTCCCGAAACAGGGGCCACAAGTCGGCATTGGCCGGCGCGGCCACGGCAAACGTCAGGTAAATGGCGGCGATGACGCCGATCACGGCCTGCCAGAAGAACTTGCGGCGCGACGACATGCCTTCTGGATCGTGGTTGACGACCTTTTTGTAATCGTCCGCCCAGCCTATCCAGCCAAAGCCGAACGTCACCAGCAGAACCACCCACACGAAGCGATTCGTCCAGTCCGCCCACAGCAAGGTGCTGACCGCGATGGAGATGAGAATCAGCACGCCGCCCATGGTCGGCGTACCGGTTTTCTGCAGATGGGACTCGGGACCGTAGGAGCGCACCGCCTGGCCGATCTTCATCTCGGTCAGCTTGCGGATGACGCGCGGCCCCGCATACAGGCCGATGAGCAGCGCGGTGCCGCAAGCCAGCATGGCCCGCAAGGTAATGTATTCGAACACGCCGAAAGCGCGCATATGGGAATCCGCCAGCCAACGCGCCAGTTCAAGCAGCATCGTGTTCCCCTTTGTTTTTATTCATCGTCTTCTGTGTAAAACCGTGTACAACCCGCTCCATGCGGGTGCTTCGTGAACCCTTGACCAGGATGTTGGCCGGAGCCAGGCCGCATAAATGCGCAATCAATTCGTCGATCGAATCGAAGGCGCGGGCGCCGGTTCCAAAGGCCTCGGCAGCATGCCGCGCGGCCGGGCCGAACGTCAGCAAGGCGTCGATGCCGCGCTCTTTGGCATAAGCCCCCACTTCGGCATGCATGGCGGGCCCCTGGGCGCCCACCTCGGCCATGTCGCCCAGCACGAGAATCGTGCCGCCGGCCATTCCCGCCAGCACGTCGATGGCCGCGCGCACGGAATCGGGATTGGCGTTGTAGGTATCGTCGACCAGTTGCAGCCCGCCATCCAGGGCATGTGGCTGCATCCGGCCCGCCACGGGGTTGAAGTGCTCCAGCCCCCGCCTGACGGTGTCCAGGGGCGCTCCTGCGGCAATCGCGCACGCCGCGGCGGCCAGCGCATTGCGCAGGTTATGCAGGCCCGGCGCCGACAAGGACAGCGGGCACGAGCCGGACGGCGTGTACAGCTGGAACCGGGTTCTTGCCGGCTCGGCCTGGATCTGGCCGGCATGCACGTCGAACGCCGCATCCAGCCCGAAAGTCAGCACGGCTCGCGAGCCGGCCAGTTCCCGCCAGAGTCCGGCATAGCTGTCGTCGCCCGGAAACACAGCCACGCCGCCCTCGGGCAGGGTGGCCAGCACGGCGCCGTTTTCCCGCGCAACGGCTTCGACCGTGTGCATGAATTCCTGATGTTCGCGCTGGGCATTGTTGACCAGCGCAATGGTGGGCTGGGCCATTTTGCCCAACTGCCCGATTTCGCCGGGATGGTTCATGCCCAGCTCGAAAACCGCCGCGCGATGCACATCGCGCAACCTCAGCAGGGTCAGCGGCACGCCGATATCGTTGTTGAAATTGCCCGCCGTCGACAAAGCCCCCTGCCCGCCCTTCCACTCACGGAGGATGGAGGCGATCATTTCCTTGGTGGTGGTCTTGCCGTTGCTGCCCGTGACGGCAATGGCCGGCAGGCTGAAACGCCGGCGCCACATCGCGCCCATGCGGCCAAGGGCGTGGCGGGTGTCGCCAAGTTCGAACTGGACCAGTTTCAGGGCGGGATTGCGCCGTTCGACAATGGCGGCGCACGCGCCCGCCTGGCCGGCCTGAGCCAGATAATCGTGGCCATCGAAGGCTTCGCCCTTGAGGGCGAGGAAGATCTGGCCCGGCTGGATCGAGCGGGAATCCGTTGACAGCGCAGGATTGCGCAGCCATGTCAATGCAAGGCGCGACCACTCCCTGTCGTCGAAAGTCAGGCGCACGCCCTGAGCTTCCTGATACGTTTCGTGGCCTTTGCCGGCCAGCAGCACGACGTCTTCCGCCCCGGCGTTCCAGACCGCCGACAGAATCGCCAGAGCCCGGTCGGGCTCGACGGCCGGGGCCTGCGGCATGCCCGCAATGATTTCACCCAGTATGGCTTGGGGGTCTTCGTCGCGCGGATTGTCGCTGGTAAGAACGACCCGCTGCGCCAGGCGAGCCGCGATGCCGCCCATGATTGGCCGCTTGCCGCGATCGCGGTTGCCGCCGCAGCCGAACACGCACACCAGTTGCCCTCCGCGCGCCTGCGCCACCTCGCGCAATGCCAGCAACGCGCGTTCCAGCGCATCCGGCGTGTGGGCGTAGTCCACCACCACCATGGGCAGGGCAGCAGAGGCCTCGCCGCAAGCCTCGGGTTCGACGATCTGCAGCCGTCCTTCCACCGAGCGCAGAGTGGCCAGCACGCGCGCGATCCGCGCCAACGGCCAGCCCAGGTACTGCAGCACGCCGGCCACCAGCAGCAGATTGGAAACATTATGCTGGCCGACCAGGCGCGTCACGATCTGCGCCACGCCGTCCCGGGTTTCAAGATTGAAGATCAACCCATAGGTGCCGGTCTGGATATCCCGCGCGCAGATATCCGCAACAGCGTCTTGCCGCAGCGAATACGTCAGGGGCTCCAGCCCCGCCGCAACGGCCGCCAGCTCGACGCCGGCCGGATCGTCGACATTGATGACGGCATGGCGCAATCCAGGCCAGCCGAACAGCGAGAACTTGGCCCGCTTGTAATCCTCGACCGTGGCGTGATAGTCGAGATGGTCGCGTGTAAGGTTCGTGAACCCGGCGATCTCGATGCGCACCTGATCCAGCCGGCCCTGGTCCAGCCCTATGGACGACGCCTCGATCGCCGCGGCCTTGCCGCCGGCATCGCGAATGGCCGCAAGGCTGCGGTGCATGGTCAGGACGTCGGGCGTGGTCAGCGCACCGCCCAGGTTCGAGCCATCGGGCAGGGTCACGCCAAGCGTGCCGACAGTGCCGCAGGGCACGTTTTCGGCATTCAGCGCCGCCGCCACCCATTGCACCGTCGTGGTCTTGCCGTTGGTGCCGGTAACCGCCACCACGGACAATGCCTCGGACGGGCGGCCATACCATTCGTGCGCCAGCGCGCCCAGCATGGCGCAAAGCCCTTCGACCTCCAGCACGGGCACAGAGAAACCCGCTCCGCCCTTCCATCCGGAACCCGGCTGCGCAACCACGGCCGCGGCTCCGTTTTGCACGGCCTGGCCGATATACATGCGCCCATCGGACACGGCGCCCGGGCAGGCAAAGAACACATCGCCTTTTTGTATCAAGCGCGAATCCAGGCAAAGCTGTGCGCCCGGATCGACGCTCTCCCTCAACCACTGAATGACATTTTCCATGCTGCTCATCGGGCGGCCTCCTCTTTAGGGCCAACCGCCACCAGGGAATCGATCGGCGCATCGGGCTGCACGCCCATGCGGCGCAAGGTGCTGGACACGATCGTCGAAAATACCGGCGCCGCAATGCGGCCGCCGTAATAGCCGCCTGCCTGCGGCTCGTCGATGGTCACGGCCACCACGACGCGGGGATTGGAAACCGGGGCGAAGCCGACGAACGAGCCGCGGTAGCGCGTCGTGCTGTAGTGCCCATTGACGATCTGGCGCGCGGTTCCGCTCTTGCCCGCCACGCGGTAACCCTGAACCTGAGCCAGCTTGGCCCCGTCGGGACCCGCCGCCGCTTCGAGCATGGCGCGGATGAGGCCCGCCACGCGGGGCGAATACACCTGCACGCTGGTGGGCTTGCCGTGGCGCTTGAGCAGGGTCAGGGAAACCATGTCGCCGTTGCGCGCAAACGCCGTATAGGCATGGGCGATCTGCAGCAGCGAGACCGACAGGCCGTAGCCGTAGGCCATGGTCGCGCGCTCGATGGGGCGCCAGCGTTCCCACGGACGCAGCCGACCCGACGCCACACCCGGAAAGTTCGCCTGCGGCGCGCGCCCGAAACCCAGCTGGGTGAACTTGGTCCACATCTCCTGCGAGGTCAGCAGCTCGGAGATCATGGTCATCCCGATATTGCTGGAACGCCGCAGGATGCCGGCAACGTTCAGGACGCCGTTGCGGCTCACGTCCGAGATCGTGGAGCCCTGGTAGCGGTAATGGCCATTGCCCGTATTGAACATGGTCGAGGTCGTGATGCGGTTCAGGTCCAGCGCCAAGGCGGCCGTGAACGGCTTCATGATGGATCCCGGTTCGAAGGTGTCCGTAATGGCCCGGTTGCGCAGCGCGCTGCCCTTGCGGTCGTCGCGGTCGTTGGGATCGTAGGTGGGCAAGTTGACCAGGGCGAGGATTTCGCCGGTCTGCACGTCGACCACGATCGCCGCGCCCGACTTGGCCTGGTGTTCTTCCAGCGCTTTTTTCAGCGCCGAATACGCATCGAACTGCATGCCTGCATCGATGGACAGGCTCAGATCCTGGCCGTCGACCGGCGGCACGACCGCCTTGACGTCCTCGACGATGCGCCCGAGACGGTCCTTGATGACCCGCCTGCTGCCGGGCTGGCCCGAAAGCTCCGAATCGTAAGCCAGCTCCATCCCTTCGATGCCATGGTCCTCGATGTTCGTGAAACCCACGATGTGGGCCGTCACGCCGCCCTCGGGATAGGAGCGCCGCATTTCCGCCTGCTGATGGATGCCCGGAATCTTGAGCTTCTTGATCTGCTCGGCCAGGTCCACCGACACCTGGCGCTTCAGGTAGACGAAGTTCTTGTCCTCGTTGGACAGGCGCCGCTGCACCTCGCCAAGCGGCACGTCCAGGAGCTTGGCCAGTGCCGCGATCTGCTTGGGATCCGCCTCTTTCGTGTCTTCGGGTATGGCCCATATGGCGCGAGCGGGCACGCTGGAGGCCAGCACCACCGATCCGCTGCGATCGAATATCTTGCCCCGCGTGGCGGGGAGCACCAGGGTACGCTCGTAGCGGCGCTCGCCTTGCTGCTGCAGGAAATCCTTGGACATGCCCTGCAAATACATGGTCTTGGCTATAAGCGCGACAAAGCCCAGCATCAGAAGAATCAACACCAGGCGCGAACGCCACAAAGGCATCCGGACATTGAGGACGGGGCTGTTGTAAAAGCGGCCGCGCTTCATGGCCGCCCCCCGTTCGAGTCGCCCGCAGCCGCGACGGACTGCTCGCCGCCTTTTAGCGCGCCGCCTTTTATATAGATGGTGCGGTCGGGCGAGACGGGCACCATCTTCAGCTCATCGCGGGCCAGTTCGTCGATGCGGGCATTGCGGGCCTGTTCCGCGCGTTCCAGCTGCAGGCGGCGCCAGTCGATGTCGAGTTCGCGCGCCTTGGCATCCATGCGTTCGGCGACGACAAACAACTGGCGGGACTGAAAACGGGCCGTAACCAGCGATATGGCGGACACCATGAGCAAGGCGGCAAACACGAGGCAAAGGCGGCCCATCATTTCCTCCTGTGCGCGTGCCCGGAGGGCCTGGAAACCAGGCCGGCCGTCTTGATAAAAGAAGCGCCCTGATCGGGCGGCAAGGGGACCGAGGTGCGCTCGGCGGCTCGCAGCACCGCGGAGCGCGCCCGCACATTGCCTGCGATTTCATCGCCGCCCGGCAGCACCCGCCCCAGCGAGACCAGCACCGGCTGGGGCATGTCTTTTTCAAGGATGGGCATGCGCGCCTGGGCTTCCCCCGGCCGGGACGCCGCGGCAATGCATTGCTTGACCATGCGGTCTTCCAGCGAGTGGAAGCTGATCACGGCCAGGCGCCCTCCGGGGGCCAGAACCCTTAGAGCTGACGCGAGGGCGCCCGCGAGTTCCTCGAGTTCTTCATTGAGGTAAATCCGTAGAGCCTGAAAGGTGCGAGTGGCCGGATGTTGACCCTTTTCGCGCGTACGGACGACACTGGCGACGAGCTCGGCGAGGTCGAGCGTTGTGCGCATCGGCCTGGATTCGCGGCGAGCAACAACCGCCTTTGCAATCTGGAAAGCAAACCGTTCTTCGCCATATTTTGCTATGACCTCCTTGATTTCTTCGAGGCTGGCCTGCGCCAGCCACTCCGCGGCGGTCAGGCCGCGACTCGTATCCATGCGCATGTCGAGGGGACCTTCGCGCATAAAAGAAAAACCCCGGCCTGGATCGTCGATCTGGGGCGAGGACACGCCCAGATCCAGCATGACGCCATCGACCTGGCCCAGGCCCAGCCCAGCCAGTTCGTGCTCCATGGAGGCAAAACCGCCATGCACCACGGATACCCGGCCGTCCTGGCCCGCCAGCTCTTGCGCCGCCGCGACAGCCTGGGGATCTTTATCGAAAACGACAAGCCTGGCATCATCCGCCAGCTTGCCCAACAGATGGCGGCTATGGCCTCCACGGCCGAAGGTGCCGTCCACGAACACGCCATGCCGGCGCCGCGTGGCCTGGCCGCTACCGGGGGATTGTCTGGATTTGCGCCCAAATCCGTCGTCAATCAGGGCGCTGACCGTAGGCTCCAGCAGCACGGATCGGTGAACTCGCTCCATGGACGCCCCTTAAAAAGAAAAATTCTCAAGGGCGTCGGACATGCCGTTGGCCAGATCTTCGGCCTCTCGGCGAGCCCACTCGGCGGCATCCCACAATTCGAAATGGCTTCCCATGCCCAGCAACATGGCGTCGCGCGTCAGCCCCACCGCATTGCGCAGTTCGGGGGCGACCAGGATACGGCCCGAGCCGTCCATTTCGACATCTTGCGCATTGCCCAGCAACAGCCGCTGGAATGGGCGAGCCTTCATGGGAAGCGCAGCGATCTGAGCGCGGCGCTGCTCCCATACCGTGCGTGGGTATACGAGAAGGCAGCCATCGGGGTGGCGAGTCAGCGTCAAGCGCCCCTCGACCTGGGAAAGCAGCGCGTCACGATGCCGGGTGGGTATCGAGACCCTCCCCTTCGCATCCAACGTGAGTGCACTGCAACCCTGAAACACGCCTTTTTACTCCACTTTTTTGCACTAAATCCTACTTTTTCCCACTCTACGGGAACCCGGGCGGCAGGTCAAGCGCTAACTTGTATTTTTTTCAATCACAACAAGCACTTAGAGCTATTTTCGAGAATGGATTACAAAAAAATCCATAGAGAAATCAAGAAATTGCAGACCTATCTACAAGTGCTTTATCAGCAATGCAAGAGGAAGTAAGCAATCGCAGTCGCCTGTTCGCCGCGTTTCCCGCCCCGTAGTCATGCCGGCAGGCGCGGGGCCCCGCCGGCTTCCAAGGGTAACTACCGATACACAGCTCCGGCCGCCAGCAATAAATTTGTATTTGCAATTATTTTACGAAAGAAGGAAAAGTGAACGACGATGCCGGCCAGGCCTCGCCTTATTACCGGAAATCCGCTTAATCCATCTGGATTTTCAAAAGTCTCAGGTGGATATCCACCAAGAGCTCGTAAGACCAGGAAGCGATTTTATTTGCATCAACAATAATATCCTTATGTACGGCCGCCAGCATGCCGCAGCAAAGGAAAATCACAGGACAGGCGCGCAAAGAGGCGCCCCTGCCCACAGCCCAGGCAGTCAACACAAATGGAGGCGGTACATGGTTGAGCTTTATCATTTCTGGAGTTCGGTTTGTTCGGTTCGGGTGCGCATGGCCCTGGAGGAAAAAAACATTTCCTGGACCAGTCGCTACATCGACCTTTTCAAATTCGATCAGTTGCGTCCCGAATACCTGGAGATCAGCCCCGAGGGGGTGGTTCCCGTACTCGTCCACAATGGACACGCCATACACGAATCGGAAATCATCAACGAATATATCGACGCTGCATTCCCCGGGCCAAGGCTGGTGCCGCAAGACCCCCTGCAAGCCGCACGCATGCGCGAGTTCGTCAAGACCTGCAACGACGGTTTCGATGCGATCGTCAAGCTGACCATGGTCAAGTACATCCTGCCGAAATTGCGCAAGCGCTGGGGCGACGACGTGCTGCGCGAACAGGCGGCGCGGCGGCCGTCCAAATACCTGAGGGACATGCATTCGCGCGCCGTACGTGGCGAAATCAGCGAAGCGGAACTGTCGGAGTCGCGGGCCGACATCGAACACCTGCTCGATCGGCTCGAAGCCACGCTGGATCCCGGCCCCTGGATCGTCGACCAGTTTTCCCTGGCGGACATTTCGCTGGCGCCCTTCATGTTCCGCCTGGCGGCGCTAGGCCAGGACCAGTTCTGGTCGTCAAGCAGGCGGCCCAGGGTCAATGCCTGGTACGCCGCCATTTCGGCCCGCCCCTCGTTCAACGTGGCGGTCTCGTGGCCGGACGAAAGCGGCGGTGGCTACGAAGAAGTGGGATTGACGACGCAAAGCCTCAAGACGTAAAGAGCGGGACAGATCTATAGGCCGGATTCTGTACACCAAGCGAACTTGGCGGGCAATCATTCCTCTGGGTGCGGCATTGCTGCCGCACTCTAGCCATCTACCCGCATGCTCGGGCGAGCAGCCCTTTTGGCCCGAAGGCCAGGCGCATGCCTATTTGATGTTGCTCCGGATAGAGGTTACCGCGTTTCACCCTGCCGCGCCGCAGCCTGTCGCCAAGCTGCGCAGCACGGAGATGGCCGTGCCGGTGCATGCCAGGCATGCCCGCGCCGCAGACTCGTCTCTGTGGCCCTGTTCCTCGGCCCGCCGCACGCCATGGGCGTCTCGGCAGCCGGACGGCCGTTAGCCGTTATCCTGCTCTGTGGAGTCCGGACCTTCCTCGATGCCGAAACACCGCGATTGCCCGATCTGCCCCGCAGGCGCCATTGTATAGGACTTGGAGCCGGGCGGGCGCAAAGCCCGGCAACCTGCGACAATAGAAGCTTTCCGAATCCTTCGCTTCAAACCTGTATGGCCGCCCTGATTTCGCTGACCAACCTTCAACTCGCCTACGGGCACCATCCCTTGCTCGATCATGCCGACCTTGCCGTCCAGCCGGGCGAGCGCATCGGCCTCATCGGTCGCAACGGCGCCGGCAAATCCTCGCTGCTCAAGATCCTGGACGAGCGCATCGTTCCCGACGACGGCGAAATCATGCGCCTTGGCGGCCTGAAGATCGCCACGGTCGAGCAGGAACCCGATCTCGACGAGTCCCTGACCGTCTTCGAGGCATTGTGTGGCGACATCAACGAAAGCGAGGACTGGGCCAGGCCGGGCCGCGTCCAGGCCCTCATCGACGAACTGGGCCTGACGGCCGATGCGCCCATAGCCGGCCTGTCGGGCGGCACCCGCAAGCGCGTGGCGCTGGCGCACGCCTTCGCCGACGAGCCCGACCTGCTTTTGCTGGACGAACCCACCAATCACCTGGACTTCATCGGCATAGGCTGGCTCGAGCAGCGCCTCCTGAACGCTCGGTGCAGCATCATTCTTATTACACACGACCGGCGCTTCCTGGACAACGTCGCCACGCGCATCGTCGAGCTCGATCGCGGCCAGCTCTTCAGCTTTCCAGGCAACTTCAGCGCCTGGCAGCAGCGCAAGGCCGAATGGCTCGAGGCCGAAAAGCAGCAGAACGCCAAGTTCGACAAGGTGCTGGCCCAGGAGGAAGTGTGGATACGCAAGGGCGTCGAAGCCCGCCGCACCCGCAACGAAGGGCGCGTGCGCAGGCTGGAGCAGTTGCGCATCGAACGCAGGGCGCGCCGTGAGCGCGTCGGCAACGTCAACCTGGCCATCGCCGAAGGCCAGCGCTCGGGCAAGCTCGTGGCCGAGCTCAAGCACGTCAGCTTCGCCTACGGCGAACGCGTCCTGGTACGCGACCTGTCCACCACCATACTGCGCAAGGACCGCATAGGCCTCATCGGCCCCAACGGCGTGGGCAAGACCACGCTTATCCGCATCCTGCTGGGCAAGCTGCAGCCCGACTCGGGCGAAGTCAAGCTGGGCACCAACCTTACCATCGGCTACTTCGATCAGATGCGCTCCCAACTGGACGAAACCGCCACCGTGGCCGACACCATCAGCCCGGGCAGCGAATGGGTGGAAATCGGCGACCAGCGCAAGCACATCATGAGCTACCTGGAGGACTTCCTGTTCTCGCCGGCGCGCGCCAAATCACCGGTCAGCAGCCTTTCGGGCGGCGAACGGGCCCGCCTGGTGCTGGCCCGCCTGTTCGCCAGGCCGACCAATGTGCTGGTCATGGACGAGCCCACCAACGACCTCGATATCGAAACCCTGGAGCTGCTCGAAGAACTGCTCCAGGACTACGCCGGCACGGTGCTCATCGTCAGCCACGACCGGGAATTCCTCAATAACGTCATCACCCAGACACTGGCCGCCGAAGGCAACGGCGTTTGGCGCGAGTACGTGGGCGGCTACGACGAATGGCTGGCGCAGCGGCCCCAGCCAGCCACCGCCACGACACCCGAGATCAAGAAAGAAAAAACCGAAGCCCCGGTGCAAACCCGGGCGCGTCCCGCCAAAACATCGCGCATCACATCGTGGGAACAGCGCGAACTGGACGAAATGCCCGAGGCCATCGCCAACATCGAGGCGCGCCAGCAAGAGCTTACCGCCGCCCTGGCCGACGGCAATCTATACCGGGACTCGCCCGGCGAAGTCGAGCGCATCAACCGCGAGCTGGCCGAACTGGAAGAAAAAATGTCCGGCCTGTTCGAACGCTGGGAAGCCCTCGAGGCCAAGCAAAAGGGCTGACGCGGTCTTGCGCGGCCTCGCAAGAAAATCCACGGCCTTTTGGAATACCACCGGCGCTTCAGGACACCGCCGTGTATTTGTTTGCGGCCGGCCGGTTCAGATTTTCAGGCCGGCCGCTTGCGCTTCTTGGCCGGTGCAGCGCATCAAGCCTTCAGGCGCCAGGGCAGGGACTCGCCCGCCGCCAGGGGCACGACCGTGGAATCGCCCAGCGGCAGCTCTTGCGGAATATCGTAGGCCGAACGTTCAAGGGTAATGGTGCCCTGGTTGAGCGGCAGGCCGTAAAAGGCCGGCCCGTGGCGGCTGGCAAAGCCTTCCAGCGCGTCGAGCCTGCCCACGGAATCGAAGGCCGTGGCGTACAGTTCCATGGCGTGCAAGGCCGTGTAGCAGCCCGCACAGCCGCAGGCCTGCTCTTTGAGCCCGCGAGGGTGCGGCGCACTGTCGGTTCCCAGGAAGAAACGCGTATTGCCGCTGGTGGCGGCCTCGACCAGGGCCAGGCGATGCGTTTCCCGCTTGAGCACCGGCAGACAGTACCAATGAGGCCGTATCCCGCCCTGGAAAATGGCATTGCGGTTGTACAGCAAGTGATGGGCGGTAATGGTTGCCCCGACAGGCCCTTCGGCATCGGTAACGTAGTCGACGCCATTCTTGGTGGTCAGGTGTTCGAAAACGACCTTCAGGGCCGGAAATGCCCGGCGCAACGGAATCATGACCTTGTCGATGAACACGGCTTCGCGGTCGAACAGGTCGATGGCCGGGTCGGTGACCTCGCCGTGAACCAGCAAAGGCAGGCCATGCTTTTGCATGGCCTCCAGCGCCGGGCCGCAGCGCCCGAACAGGTCGGTGACGCCGGCGTCGGAATTAGTGGTCGCTCCGGCGGGATACAGCTTTACGCCATGGACGAAGCCCGACTCCACCGCGCGGGTGATCTCGGCCGCGGACGTGTTGTCGGTAAGATACAGAGTCATGAGCGGCGTGAACGCCCCGGGCTCGACCCCCGCGACGGCCAGGGCGGCCATGATGCGGCCCCGGTAGGCGCCGGCCAGCTCGGCGTTGACGACCGGCGGCTTCAGATTGGGCATGATGATGGCGCGGCCGAACTGGCGCGCCGTATCGCCGACCACGGCCTGCAGCACCGCCCCGTCGCGCAGGTGCAGGTGCCAGTCGTCGGGGCGGATCAGGGTCAGGGAATCGATGACAGATGGCATATAGGAAAACAATCTACGTAAAATGCGAAAGAGCCACGATGTTAACGCGCTTTGGATGCTCTTGGCAGCATCTGTAACATCCCGCTATCCGGCATTTACCTTTTTTAAAGGGGCTCGGCATAAATCGCTTTGTTTTTAAGCCGAACTCAAGTTATGCTCGGGTTACCCGTTTATTAAACAATTCTTTGGAGCACCATTTTATGGCAACAACCGCAAAACCCGCCCGTAAACCGAATGCGGCGTTTATGAAGCCACTGACGCCCAGCCCCACCCTGGCGGCCATCATCGGGGCCAGCCCGTTGCCCCGTACCGAAGTCACCAAAAAAATCTGGGAATACATCAAAAAGCACGATCTGCAAGATCCGGCCAACCGCCGCAACATCAATGCCGACGATAAACTGCGCCCCTTGTTCGGCAAAGATCAGGTTTCCATGTTCGAGCTCACCAAACTCGTCAGCGGCCACCTCAAGTAACCAGACACTCAATCCCGACACCCGGGCCCCATGCCCACCGCGCGGCTGCCACGCAGCCCGGCCGGCCAAAAGCGCTTGCGGTGCTGCGGGATTCCCCTCCCAATAAAAAACGCTGCCATCTCGAGCAGCGTTTTTTATTGGTGTTGCCTTTATAGCTGTTGTTATCGGAAGCCCCCGGCTTTCGTGCCGGCGCGCCCCGACGGGCGGCCGCCATCGGCGTTCATACGTCGGCCTGAGCAGGCTCGCCCGCAAACAGCGCCAGCCAGCCGCGGATAAGGCGGTAGGCCAGCCAGACGCCAAGAATGACCAGGGCAATCCAGCCCAGGTAGAACAGGGTTCCAATGAGGCTCAGGACCAGCCATAGCAGCCCCCACCAGAACGTCTTGAGTATCCAGTCTATATGGCTGGCATACACCGTGCCGGCAAGATCGCCCCGCTTCAGGTACGCCAGCACCACGGCAAAGACCACGGCGAAGCCCAAAAAGCCCGAGGTAACGACACCCAGGGCGAAAAGGCCGTAAACGATATGCATGATCGTGCGCATGGACAAGCCGCTGCCATCTTCTGGCGGTAATACCTCGGTCATAAACCCTCCGGAACAAATTGTCTGTAATCAAGTGCAGACTATTTTACCTGTTTCAGGCGTCCACCAAAGACAAAGCCCCTCGCCCAATGACTGGGGAGGGGCTTTGAGGGATAAGAGCCTGACGATGACCTACTTTCACAGACGAATGTCAACTATCATCGGCGCAAAGGCGTTTCACGGTCCTGTTCGGGATGGGAAGGAGTGGG